>NZ_JBSHBL010000001.1:58487-213518 GCF_053611985.1 Streptomyces sp. NPDC054770 | reverse complement strand
CGCCGTATGCCGGTGCTCACCGTGGACGCCGGACGCACCGACGCGGGCCGGCGGGGGGGCCCGCCGGCCACCCCGCGGGGGCCCCCCCCCCCCCCGCCCCCCGCTCCCCCCCCCCCGGCCCCCCCCGCTGCAGTTTTGGGGGGACATTTCGCTGTATCGAACAGTTTGGGTCACACCCCACGGTGGCTGAAAATCGGCCGCCAGAACAGGTCGGCCGCCCCGGCCTCGCCGCGGCCTCGTTCCGACCTCGCCGGGCCTCGTCCCGGCCTTACGGTCCTGCCCGGGCGCCCGTTCCGCGGCGGTCCCGATCACCATCCCGGACGGGTTCTCCCGGGGTGCGCTCCCGTGTCCCGCGGTGTACCGCCGGAAGGCGGTCCCCGGAAGGGCTCCCGATCGCATCTTGAGTGGAATAGACTCAACTTTGTGTACGTTGGCTGAGTCAGCCGTACGAATGCCGAGGAGGAGAACGCGAACGTGGACGCCGAGCTGACCAACAGGAGCCGGGACGCGATCAACGCGGCCAGCAGCCGGGCCGTGACCGAGGGGCATGCGGACCTGACGCCCGCCCATCTGCTGCTGGCTCTGCTTGCCGGGCAGGACAACGAGAACATCACCGACCTGCTCGCGGCGGTCGACGCCGACCAGGCCGCCGTACGCCAGGGCGCCGAGCGCGTGCTGGCCGCACTGCCCAGCGTGACCGGCTCCACGGTCGCGCCCCCGCAGCCCAACCGCGAGCTGCTCGCGGTCCTCGCCGACGCCGACGAGCGAGCCGGGGAACTCGGCGACGACTACCTCTCCACGGAGCACCTGCTCATCGGCATCGCCGCGAAGGGCGGCGCGGCCGGCGAGGTCCTCGACCGGCAGGGAGCCACCGCGAAGAAGCTGGTGGAGGCCTTCCGCAAGGCGCGCGGCGGGCGCCGGGTGACCACCGCCGACCCCGAGGGCCAGTACAAGGCCCTGGAGAAGTTCGGCACCGACTTCACGGCCGCCGCCCGGGACGGCAAGCTCGACCCGGTCATCGGCCGGGACACCGAGATCCGCCGGGTCGTCCAGGTGCTGTCCCGCCGTACGAAGAACAACCCCGTGCTCATCGGCGAGCCCGGCGTCGGCAAGACCGCCGTCGTCGAAGGGCTCGCCCAGCGGATCGTGAAGGGGGACGTCCCCGAGTCGCTGAAGGACAAGCGGCTGGTCTCGCTGGACCTCGGGGCCATGGTCGCCGGGGCCAAGTACCGCGGCGAGTTCGAGGAGCGGCTGAAGACCGTCCTCGCCGAGATCAAGGACTCCGACGGGCAGATCATCACCTTCATCGACGAGCTGCACACGGTCGTGGGCGCCGGCGCCGGTGGTGATTCGGCCATGGACGCCGGGAACATGCTCAAGCCGATGCTGGCCCGCGGCGAACTGCGCATGGTCGGCGCCACCACCCTCGACGAGTACCGCGAGCGCATCGAGAAGGACCCGGCCCTGGAGCGCCGCTTCCAGCAGGTGCTGGTGGCGGAGCCGACCGTCGAGGACACCATCGCCATCCTCCGTGGCCTGAAGGGCCGTTACGAGGCCCACCACAAGGTCCAGATCGCCGACAGCGCGCTGGTCGCCGCCGCGACCCTCTCCGACCGCTACATCACCTCCCGCTTCCTCCCCGACAAGGCCATCGACCTCGTCGACGAGGCCGCCTCCCGGCTCCGCATGGAGATCGACTCGTCCCCGGTCGAGATCGACGAACTCCAGCGCTCCGTCGACCGGTTGAAGATGGAGGAGCTGGCGCTGGAGAAGGAGACCGACCCGGCCTCCCGGGAGCGCCTGGAGAAGCTGCGCCGCGACCTCGCCGACAAGGAGGAGGACCTGCGTGGCCTCAACGCCCGCTGGGAGCGCGAGAAGCAGTCCCTGAACCGGGTCGGCGAGCTGAAGGAGAAGCTCGACGCCCTGCGCGGCACCGCCGAACGCGCCCAGCGCGACGGCGACTTCGACACCGCCTCCAAGCTGCTGTACGGCGAGATCCCGCAGCTGGAGAAGGAGCTGGAGGCCGCCTCCGAGGCCGAGGAGGAGACGGCCAAGGACACCATGGTCAAGGACGAGGTCGGCTCCGACGACATCGCCGACGTGGTGGCCGCCTGGACCGGGATCCCGGCCGGCCGGCTGCTGGAGGGCGAGACCCAGAAGCTGCTCCGCATGGAGGACGAGCTGGGCCGCCGCCTCATCGGCCAGACCGAGGCCGTACGAGCGGTGAGCGACGCCGTACGACGGTCCCGTGCCGGGATCGCCGACCCGGACCGCCCCACCGGCTCCTTCCTCTTCCTGGGCCCGACGGGCGTCGGCAAGACCGAACTCGCCAAGGCCCTCGCCGACTTCCTCTTCGACGACGAGCGGGCGATGGTCCGGATCGACATGTCGGAGTACAGCGAGAAGCACAGCGTGGCCCGGCTGGTCGGTGCCCCGCCCGGGTACGTCGGCTACGAGGAGGGCGGCCAGCTCACGGAGGCGGTCCGCCGCCGCCCGTACACGGTGGTGCTCCTCGACGAGGTGGAGAAGGCGCACCCCGAGGTCTTCGACATCCTGCTCCAGGTGCTGGACGACGGCCGCCTCACCGACGGCCAGGGCCGCACGGTCGACTTCCGCAACACCATCCTGGTGCTGACGTCGAACCTGGGCAGCCAGTACCTGGTCGACCCGGTCCTCGGCGAGGAGGAGAAGAAGCGGCAGGTCCTGGAGACGGTCCGGCAGTCCTTCAAGCCGGAGTTCCTGAACCGCCTGGACGACCTGGTGGTCTTCTCCGCCCTGGCCAAGGACGAACTGGCCCGGATCGCCCGGCTCCAGATCGACCGGCTGGCCAAGCGCCTCGCCGACCGCCGGCTCGCCCTGGAGATCACCCCGGAGGCCCTGGCCTGGCTCGCCGAGGAGGGCAACGACCCGGCCTACGGCGCCCGCCCGCTGCGCCGCCTGGTCCAGACCGCCATCGGCGACCGGCTGGCCAGGGAGATCCTGGCCGGCGAGGTCAAGGACGGCGACACGATCCGGGTGGACGCCTTCGGCGACGGCCTGATCGTGGGCCCGGCGACGGCCGAGGAGAAGCCCGCCAAGACGCTCTGACGGCAGCGCCCGCGCCCCGTCGGGGGCGCGGGGCTGTATCGCATGTGCGGCTACCGCCGCGTGGTCGCGACCGGCCACGACGATGCCGCAGCCGAACGGCGACGCATCGCGGCACTTGCGGCGGAACGCTCAGCGGGCCGTCTCCCTCAGCAGGTCGCGGGTGGCCGCGAGGTAGCCCGCCTGGAAGCGGCTCTCGGCGTCCAGTTCCTGGAAGAGGTCCGCTATGTGCTTGCGGCAGGTGCGCAGGGAGATGCCCAGGCGGCGGGCGATCACCTCGTCCTTCAGGCCCTTGCTCAGCAGCCGCAGGATGCCCTGGCGCAGGTCGTCGACGGCGACCTTGGTGCGCTCGGCCCCGCAGAACGGCGTGGCGTGGTCCCAGGCGCGGTCGAAGGCCTCGCACAGGTAGGCCACGGCGGCGGGGGAGCGCAGCACCACCGCCGCGCCCCGGCGCTGGTGGTGCGGGACGAAGGCGATCCTGCGGTCGAAGGCGATCAGCCGCCCGAACAGGTCGGTCATCGTCCGCACCTGGGCGCCCACCGGGGTGATCCGGTCCACGTAGGCCTGGGTGGGCGCGTGCCGCCGGGCGGAGTGCTGGTAGAGCGTGCGCATCCGCACGCCCCGGGCCAGCAGCGCGGTGTCCCGGTCCACCGCCTGTTCCAGTTCCGCGGGGGGCCGGCCGCCGCCGGGCTGACAGGTGATCATCTCCTGGGTGCACTCGGCGCTGGCCTGCTCGATCAGCGTGATCACGTCGTCGAGCGAGTCCACCACCTCGATCGCCTCGGAAGGCTGGTTCTCTCGCTGCGCACCGGCGGGGTAGGCGGAGGCGAGGGCGGTCAGCGAGTCGCGCCGGGTGTTCAGCTCGAAGAGCTGCCGGCGCAGCCGTGACTCGGCGCTCGCCATATGGGCGGCGGCCATGTGCGGATGGACGGTGCGCCACCACGGACCCTGGTCGCACATGCCGTCGAGATTTTCCGAACCGTTCACGCGGTCGACGAGATGGAATTCCTCCAGCGCGTCGATCGCCGCGATCGCCTCGGATTCGCTGATGTCCAGGACCCCCGCGACTTCCTGGGTCGTGAAAAAGGCCTGGGTGGCTCCCCAGTGATAAAGCCGTATGTGACCCGGCGAGAGTGCCTGGAGAAGCAGCGAAGGGTCGGTTTCCAGGATTTTGTCCAATTCTTCCCCCCTGCAGTTTCCTGTTCGCAACATCATGCGTGCCGACCTCCCTGGACGGCCATGGAGCCGGGATTACAACATCGTGAAACGACCGCCCATGCGGTCGGTCGATCACGTAGCGTCTCGAAAACGGGGGATATTTCCGTGAAGAAGTACAGATCTGTCGCTTTTGCTCTTCTGGTCGTGGGTGGCCTCGCCGGTGGTGTGCACGTGGCCTCGGTGCCGGGTGCGCACGGTGCCGTTACGGCCGCGGTGGCCGAAAACGCGCGTTCTGCCGGCCATGCCGACCCGCTCGACGACAGCGGCTGGAGCTAGGAATCCGTTCGTCAGGACCGGCTCGCCGAACAGTGGAGAAAACGATATGAGTCATCTCGATGTGACCCGGGAAATCACCGCGGAAAGCACACGGCAGCTTCTCGCCGAGATCCTGGGCACCGAAATCCACGACGATCTGACTTTCCTGGCCCAGGGCGGCGACTCCTTCCACGCGGTACTGGTGGTCGAGCGCGTCGCGGAACTCTGGGGAATCGAGGCCGACTTCACCGCCGTACTCCGGTCGACCCCCGTCGAATTGGCGGAAGCGCTCGGCACGGCGCCCCGGCTGTCATGACGGTCCCGCGTCCTTCGGTCGCCGTCGGCCCGGGACGGCCCGTCCCGGCCGGTGCCACCGCCCACGAGGCGGTACTGCGGCAGGCCGTCCGGTCCCCGCGCGCCACCGCGCTGCGCGGACCGGGCGGTGTCCGCCTGACCTACGCCGAACTGGTGGCCCGGGCCCGCGCGGTACGCGACCTGCTCGTCGGCGCGGGCGTCCCGGCCCGCGGCTTCGTACCCGTGGCCGCCCGGGCCGGCGGGGAGTTCGCCGTCGCCGCGCTCGGCGTGCTGCTGGCCGGGGCCGCCTACGCCGCCGTCGACCCGGACTGGCCCGCCCGGCGGCTGCGCGAGGTGATCGAGGACCTCGGCGCGCACGTCGTCCTCGACGCGACCGGCGGCACCGTCCGGCTCCCGGCCGGGACCCGGGTCCTGCCGCTGCCTGACCGTGCCGCCGCTGCCCGGCCGGCGGCACCGGACACCGGCCTGCCGGCCGTCGGCGCGGACGACCCCGCCTGCGTCTTCTTCACCTCGGGCTCGACCGGCCGCCCCAAGGGCGTCGTCCTGCCGCACCGGGCCTTCGTCCGCACCTTCGTGGACGGCGGATACGCCGCGTTCGGGCCCGGCACGGTCATGCCGCTGCTCGCCGCGCCGTACTGGGACGCCGGCGCGCTGGAGGTGTTCGGGCCGCTGATGAACGGCGGCTCCTGCGTGACCCCCGACGAGCCGCTGATCACCCCCGACGGACTGCGGGCCCTGGTCACCGCGGACGGCGTCGACACGCTCTGGCTCACCAGCTCCCTGGTCAACCTGATCGTCGACGAGGACCCGGACGCCTTCACCGGGATACGGCACCTGCTCTGCGGCGGCGAACGGCTCTCCCCGCCGCACATCGCGGCCCTCCTCGACCGGCACCCCGGCCTGCGCGTCACCAACGGCTACGGGCCCGTCGAGTCCATGGTCTTCGTCAGCACGCACGACGTCCGGCCCGCCGACACCGCCGCCGCCTCCGGCATCCCGGTCGGCCGTCCGGTCCGCGGCACCGTGCTCGCCGTCCTCGACCCCGAGAGCCTGCGCCCCGTGGCCCGCGGCACCGAGGGCGAACTGTGGGTGGCGGGCGACGGACTCGCCCTCGGCTACCTCGACCGGCCGGACGAGAACACCCGCAGGTTCACCCGGGTCGCCCTGCCTGGCCTCGGCACGCTGCGCGCGTACGCCACCGGGGACCGGGTCCGGATGGACGGCGAGGACCGGCTGTCGTACGTCGGCCGCGCCGACCGCCAGTTCAAGATCCGCGGCTACCGCGTGGAACCCGGCGAGGTGGAACGCCGGATCTCCGCACTGCCCGGCATCCGGCACGCCTTCCTGGTGCCACTGCGGGACGAGTGGACCACGGTCACGTCGACGGCCTGCGCGTACACGACGGAGGACGCGGCACCCCGGTCCGAGGACGCCCTCCGGCGCGCGGCCGCGGACACCCTCCCGGCCTACCTGCGCCCCGACCGCTTCCTGCACCTCCACCCGGTACCCCTGGGGCCGACCGGGAAGACGGACCTGCGAGCGGTTCAGGCGTGGGTACGGGAGCGGGTGCCGGCGGATGCCGGGGCGGCCGGGGCGGCGGAGGCCGTCGGGGCCGCCGCGGTGGCGGGCGCCGGGGCGGCGGGCGTCGGGGCGGCGGGGGGCACCGGCTCGCCGGAGGCCTCGGCCGTGTCCCCCGTCCTGCGTGAGGCGCGGGCCGTGCTGGCGGAGCCCGGGCTGCGTCCCGACGCGGACCTGCTGACGTCCGGCGCGACGTCGCTGCACGTGCTGCGGATCGCCGCCCGGCTGTCGCGGCTCTTCGACATCAGCCTCTCGGCCCGTGACGTGTACGAACACCCCAGTGCGGCCGCCCTGGCGGAGCTGGCGGTGGCACGCCGGTCGGGGCGGACCACGGGCGGCACCGGCTCGGGCGACCCGTCCGGTCTCCCGGATGGCACCGACCCCGGTGATCCGGCCGGTCTCTCGCCGGGTGAGCGTCGCTTCTGGCTGGTCTCCCGGCTTGCGCCCGCCGCCCCCGGGCAGGTCGCGGTCAGCCGGATCGAGGTCACCGGCCCGCTGGACCCGGCCCGGCTCCGGCACGCCCTGGCCGCGGTCGCCGGCGCCCACCCGGCCCTGCGCACCACGTTCCCGCGCACGGGGGGCCGCCCGCGCCGGCACACCGCCGAGGCCCCGCCCCCGCCCCCGCTGCTCGTCCGCACCGGTACCGAGCAGGCCCTCACCCGGGAACTCGTCGCCCGGGTCGGCGATCCCGGCACCGGCCCGCTGTTCGCCGCCGGTGTCCTCGACCGGGCGGCCGGCCGGCGGCTCCTGCTGCTGGCCGTCCACCACATCGTGTACGACGCCCGGTCCGAGGAGATCCTCGTGGCCGACCTCGCCGCCGCGTACGCCCGCCGCACCCCGGAACCCGCGCCCGCGCCGCCCGTCGGCGGCCCGCGGGCCGGTACCGGGGCGGCCCGCGAGTTCTGGCGCGGACGGCTCGCCGGGCTCACCGCGCCGGAGTGGCCCGGCGGTACGACGCTCGGGATGCGGGAGGTGTGGACGCGCCCCGCCGTCGCGCACCGGCTCGACCTCGGGCCGGAAACCACCGCCCGGCTGCGGGAGTTCGCCGCCCGCGAGCGGTACCCGGTGCTGGTACCGCTGCTCGCCGCCTGGTGGCGGGCGCTGGCCAAGGTCACCGGGCGCGAGGACCTCGCCGTCGGCACCGTCGTGGAGGACCGCCCGGCCGCCCACGACCGGACCGTCGGCTACTTCGCCAACGGCCTGCCCGTACGGATCGCCGCCGACCCGGCCCTGGACGCCCCGGCCCTGCTGGGACTGGTCCGCGAGCGGCTCCTCGAGGTCCTCGCGCACACCGCGCTCGGCACCGACGAGGTCGCCGCGCTGGCCCCCCGCCCGGCGCCGGGCCGCGCCCCGCTCTACCAGAACCTGCTGGTGCTCCAGCGCGTGGCGGCTCCCGCCGAGGCGGCCGGCGTGCGGTTCGCGCCGCTGCCCGCGCCCGCCCTCGGCTGCCAGACCGAGCTGACCTGCGAGCTCTGGGACGACGGCCGGTCCTTCGCCGGCGCCGTCACCGCGCCCGAGGGGCTGCTGAGCCCTGCCGCGCTCGCCGAGACCGCTGCCCTGTTCACCGTCGGCCTGGCCGACCTCACCGGCCGCACCGACTCCCTGGGGGACCCCTCATGACCGACCACCCGCCCTCCCACCCGCTCTCCTGGACACAGGAGCGGATCTGGTTCGAGGAGCAGCTGCGGCCGGGCGACACCGCCTACCACATGCCGGTGATCCTGCGGGTGCGCGGAGCCCTCGACGTCGCCGCGCTGCGGGCCGCGGTGGCCGCCCTGACGGCCCGGCACGACGCCCTGCGCACCGTCTTCGGCGCCGCGGACGGGGAGCCCCGGCAGCGGGTGCTGGACACGGTGACCGTGCCCGTCCGCACCCAGGACGTGCGCGGGACCTCCGACCCGGAGGCGGCGGCGCACACGGCGCTGCGCCGGGCCGTGCGCGAGCCGTTCGACCTGGCCCACGGCCCGCTGCTGCGCGTCCTGGCCGTCCGGTACGCCGACGACGCGTGGCTGCTGCTCCTGTCCGCCCATCACCTGGTCGCGGACGGACAGTCGTTCGCCGTCCTCTTCGGCGAGCTGTCCGCGCTGTACGCCGACGCGGACACGGAACTCAGGCCGCCCCGGCGCGGCTTCGCCGAGGCGGTGCGGGCCGAGCGCGAGCAGGTCGGCGAGGCCGGGGCCGACGCGCTGGTGGCGTGGTGGCGCGGTCATCTCGACGGGGTGCCCCGGGTGCTGGAGCTGCCCGCCGACCGCCCGCGTCCCGCCGTACGCGGCAGCCGCGGCGCCCGGGTCCGGGCGGAGCTGGACGCGGCGGCCGGGGCGGCCGTGCGCGAGCTGGCGCGGGCCCACGAGGCGACGCCGTTCATGGCCCTGCTCGCGGCGTTCGGTGTGGTGCTCGCCCGGCACAGCGGGCAGCAGCGGATGATCGTCGGTACCCCGGCGTCCACCCGCGGCCCCGGCGGCCGGGACCTGGTCGGCTGCTTCCTCAACACCCTGCCCCTGAAGGTGGACGCGGCGGGCGACCCGGCGTTCGCCGAACTCCTCGGCCGGGTCCGCGACGACGCGCTGGAGGCCTTCGCCCGGCAGCGGGTGCCGTTCGGCAGGCTGGTCGCGGACCTGGCGCCCGAGCGCGACCTGTCCCGGGGACGCCTGGTCCAGGTCTTCTTCAACATGCTGCCGCCGGTCGGCGTCCCCGTCCTGCGCGGCTGCACGGTGGAGCAGCTGCCGTTCGGGGACATCGACAACAAGTTCGACCTCACCCTGTACGCCGGTGCCCGGCCCGACGGCGGCTACACGCTGGAGGCGGTGTACGACGCCGGCCTGTTCGACGCCGGCCGGGTGGCGGACCTGCTGCACCAGCTGGACGGCGTCCTCGCCCAGGCCGCCGCCGAACCCGCCCGCACCGTACGGGACTTCGACCTGGCCACCGCCCGGTCCGCCGCCCTGCTGCCCGACCCCGCCGCCGACCTCGTGCCCGCCCGGCCCGAGCCGCTCGCCGACCGGCTGGCCAAGCACGCCGCGGCGACCCCGGACGCCCCCGCCCTGATCGCCGGCGACCGCGTCTGGTCGTACGCCGAGACCGAGCGGACCACCGACCGGCTGGCCCGGCTGCTGCACGACCGCGGCATCCGGCCCGGCGACGTGCTCGCCCTGCACGCCGTACGGCACCCGGCCGTCGTCCTCGGCATCCTGGCCGCCGTCAAGGCGGGCGCGGTCTTCGCCGTGCTGGACGCGGACCACCCCGAGGACGCCCTGCGCGCCCGCGCCGAGGACCTCGCGCCCCGGGCCTGGCTCGGCTGCGCCCCCGGCCTGCCGCTGCCCGGCTTCGTCACCGGACCGGTGCTGCGCATCGAGCCCGGCGAGGCCCTCGACCGCGCCCTGGCCGCACTGCCCGACGGCGCGCCGGTCGCCGCACCCGACGCCGATGCCGACGCCTATGTCGCCTTCACCTCGGGCACCACAGGGCGGCCCCGCCGGGTCGTCGGCACGCACCGGCCGCTCACGCACTTCCTCGACCGGTACACGCGCGCCCACGGCCTCGGTCCTGACGACCGGTTCGCCGTGCTGTCCGGGCTCGGCCACGACCCGTTCCTGCGGGACGTCCTCGCCCCGCTGTGGGCGGGCGGCGCCGCCGTCTTCCCCGACAACGACGTCCGCGACACCGCCGCCGTCGCCGGCTGGCTCGCCGGGGCCGCGCCGACCGTCGCCCACCTCACCCCGGCCCTCGGCCGCGCCCTCGCCGGCCAGGCGGCCGGCACGGGCGGCTGGCCCGCGCTGCGGCTGGTCGGCTTCGGCGGCGACACCCTGACCGGGCACACCCTGCGCGCCTGGGCCCGGCTCGCCCCCGGCGCCGACCTGCTGAACCTGTACGGCGCCACCGAGACCCCGCAGGCCGTGTCGGTCCACCTGGCCCACCGCGCCGGTACGCCCGCCGACGCGATCCCCGCCGGCCCGGTGCCGCTCGGCCCCGGCATCGAGGGCGTCCAGCTGCTGGTCCTCGCGGGCGACCGCCCGGCCGGGATCGGAGAGATCGGCGAACTCGTCGTCCGCACGCCGTACCTGGCCCGGTACGGCGAATCCACCGACGACCGGGCCGCCACCGGCTTCGTACCCGATCCGTTCTCCGGGCGGGCCGGTGACCGGGTCTACCGGACCGGGGACCTCGCCCGGCTGCGTCCCGACGGGCTGCTGGACCATCTCGGGCGTGCCGACCGGCAGGCCAAGGTGCGCGGCCACCGGGTGGAGCCCGCCGAGGCCGAGGCCGCGCTCGACGCGCTGCCGGGGATCCGGCAGAGCGCCGTCCTCGCGGTGCCGGACGGTGACGGCGACCACCGCCTGGTGGCCTTCCTCGCCACCGGCGGCCCGGCCCCGGACCTCGCCGAGGTCCGCGCCGTACTGGCCCGGCGGCTGCCCGGCCACCTGGTGCCGTCCGGGTACGCCGTCCTCGACGCCCTGCCGCTCACCGCCAACCGGAAGGTCGACCACGCGGCCCTGCGCGCCCTGGAGCACCGCGCCGAGGCCGCCACCGGCGGCTACGTCGCCCCCGACGGGCCGGTGCAGGAACGGCTGGCCGAGCAGTGGCGGGTGCTGCTGCGCCGCGAACGCGTGGGCGCCACGGACGACTTCTTCGCGCTCGGCGGCCACTCCCTGCTGCTGACCCGGCTGCTGGCCCGGATCCGGCGCGAGTTCCCCGGTGCGGCCGCCGAACGGCTCACCCTCCAGGACCTGTTCGCCCGCCCGACCGTCGCCGGACTTGCCGGCCTCCTGGCGGAGACCGCCCCGGCCCTGCACCCGGACATCCCGCGCACCGACCCCACCGGGCCCGCGCCGCTGTCCTGGACCCAGGAACGCCTGTGGCTGGAGGAGCAGGTACGCCCCGGCGACGCCGCCTACCACATGCCCGTCGTGCTGCGGCTGCGCGGCCCGCTGGACCCGGCGGCGCTGCAACGGGCCGTGGACACGGTGACCGCCCGGCACGCCGTCCTGCGCACCGTCTTCGAGACCGGACCGGACGGCGGCCCGCGCCAACGGGCCGTCCCCGGCGCCCGGACCGTCGTCCGCGCCGCCGATCTCTCGGACCGCCCCGATCCCGCGGCGGCCGCCCTCGCCGCCGCGATGGACGGCATCAGGGAACCGTTCGACCTCACGCGCGGCCCGCTGCTGCGGGTGGCGCTGCTGCGGATCGGCGACCGGGATCACCTGCTGGCACTGACGGTGCATCACATCGTGTTCGACGGCTGGTCGTTCGGGGTGCTGCTGCGCGAGCTGTCCGCCGCGTACGCGGACCGCCGGGGCGAACTGCCCGAGCCCGCACTCCAGTTCGCCGACGTGGCCCGCTGGGAGCGCGCGGACCTGGACGGGCCGGCGCTCGACGGGCTCCTTGCGTGGTGGCGCGGGCATCTGGACGGCGCCCCCCGGGTGCTGGAACTGCCCACCGACCGGCCGCGCCCGGCCGTCAGCGCCCACCGGGGAGCCCGCCGCCGGATCACCGTGGACGCGGCCACCTCGGCCGCGCTGCGCGAGCTGTCCCTCGCCCACGGCTCGACCCTGTTCATGACCCTGCTGTCGGCCTACGCCGTCGTGCTGTCCCGCTGGAGCGGGCAGGAACGGCTGCTGGTCGGCACGCCCGTCGCCAACCGGCCGCGCGCCGAGTTCGAGGACCTGCCCGGCTGCTTCCTCAACACCCTGCCGCTCCGCGTCGACCTGGACGGCGACCCCGCCTTCGGCGAACTGCTCGGCCGGGTCCGGGACAGCGCCCTGGCGGCCTTCGCCCACCAGCGCGTTCCGTTCGGGCGGCTGGTGGGCGAACTGGCCCCGGAGCGGGACCTGTCGCGGGGTCCGCTGGTGCAGGTGCTGTTCGCCCTGCAGAACGTGGAGCTGGGCACCTTCGACGTACCGGGCGTCACCGGCGAGCTGGTGGACGTGTCCGTCGCCAACAGCCAGTTCGACCTCAACCTGCGGATGATCGACACCGGCCGGGAGCTGATCGGCTGGCTCGACCACGACGTGGAGCTCTTCGAGACCGCCACCGTGGAGCGGTTCGCCGAGCACTTCACCAACGTGCTCGCCGCCGTCGCCGCCGACCCGTCCGCCGCGCTCTCCGTCGTCGACCCGCTGGGCGCCGCCGAGCGGGACCGGCTGCTGGTGGCCTGGAACGACACCGCCGTGGACCGGCCCGACGGCGACACCCTGACCGGGCTGCTCGCCGAGGCCGCCGGCCGGCACGCGGACGCGGTCGCCGTACGGTTCGCGGACCGCGAGCTGACGTACGCAGAACTGCACGCCCGCGCCAACGCGCTCGCGCACCGGCTGCGCGGCCTCGGCGTCGGCCCCGACACCGTGGTCGGCGTCCACCTGGACCGCTCGCCGGAGCTGATGGTGGCCCTGCTCGCGGTGCTCAAGGCGGGCGGCGCCTATCTGCCGCTGGACACCGGATACCCGCACGAGCGGCTGGCGTTCATGCTCGCCGACGCCCGGGTCCCGGTGCTGCTCGCCCACCGCGGCGGGGGCGAGGCGCTCGCCGCCGACGGCGTCACCGTCGTGGCCGTGGACGAGCGGGCCGGGGACGGTTTCCCCGGCACCGAGCCCGCACCGGCCGCCGGTCCTGACCACCTGGCGTACGTGATCTACACCTCCGGCTCCACCGGCCGCCCGAAGGGCGTGCAGGTGCCGCACCGGGGGATCGTCAACCGGCTGCGCTGGATGCAGGACGCGTACCGGCTGACCGGCGCGGACACCGTGCTCCAGAAGACGCCGATCAGCTTCGACGTGTCGGTGTGGGAGCTGTTCTGGCCCCTGCTGACCGGGGCCCGGCTGGTCCTCGCCGAGCCCGGCGGGCACCGCGACCCCGAGCACCTGGCCGCCCTGGTGCGGGACGAGCGGGTCACCGTCTGCCACTTCGTGCCGCCCATGCTGGACACGTTCCTCGCCGCCGGCCGGGCCGCGGACTGCGGCTCGCTGCGCCTGGTGGTGTGCAGCGGCGAGGCGCTCCCGGCGGACCTGGCCCGCCGCTTCCACCTGGCCCTGCCGGAGGCCGCCCTGGAGAACCTGTACGGCCCCACCGAGGCGTCCGTCGACGTCACCCGCTGGACGTCCCGCCCCGGCTGGACCGGCGCGGCCGTACCCATCGGCACCCCCATCGCCAACACCCGCGCCTATGTCCTCGACGCCCTCCTGCGGCCCGCCCCCGTGGGCGTGCCCGGCGAGCTGTACCTGGGCGGGGTGCAGCTGGCCCGCGGCTACGGCGGGCGCCCCGGACTGACCGCCGACCGCTTCGTGCCCGACCCGTACGGCGACGCGCCCGGCGCCCGCCTCTACCGCACCGGCGACCTGGCCCGCTGGCACGCCGACGGGTACGTGGAGTACCTCGGCCGGACCGACCACCAGGTCAAGGTGCGCGGCTTCCGCATCGAACCCGGCGAGATCGAGGCGGCGCTGCTGGACCTGGAGCCGGTCGCCCAGGCGGTCGCGGTGGTCCGCGAGGACCGGCCGGGGGACCGCCGGATCGTGGCGTATCTGACCGCGGCGGCCCGGGAACCGTCCGCCGGTGAGCTGCGGGCCGCGCTCGCCGAGCGGCTTCCCGACCACATAGTGCCCAGTGCCTTCGTCGTGCTCGACGCGCTGCCGCTCAGTCCCAACGGCAAGGTCGACCGCAAGGCCCTGCCCGTCCCGGACCACGGCGCGGGCACGGCGGGCGCGCACACCGCCCCGGCGACCCCGCAGGAGGAGCTGCTGGCCGGGCTGTGGCAGCGCGTCCTCGGCCTCGACCGGGTCGGCACCCGGGACAACTTCTTCGAGATCGGCGGCGACTCGATGCACGCCGTCCGGATCGTCGGCCTGGCCCGCGAGGCCGGTCACGAGATCCCCCTCCAGCGGCTGTTCGCCGCGCAGACCGTCGAGGACCTCGCCCGCTGGCTGGCCGAGCGCACCGGGCCCGCCGGGGACCGTGCCGGCGGACCCGCCCGCCAGGAGGTCGCCGCGTTCGGCCTGCTCTCCCCGGAGGACCTCGCCCGCCTCCGGGCCTGACCCCCGGCCCGCCCCCGCCCCGGCTCCCCAGACACACTCCGGAAGGAACCCCGTGCCGTCCCACGACGACATCGCAGACCGCACCGACATCGCAGACCGCACCGAGACCGCCGACCCCGCCGGCCGCAGCGAGACCGCCGAGATCGTCGACGCCTATCCGCTGACCCTCCTCCAGTCCGGCATGCTGTTCCACAGCCACGCCGACGGCGACACCCCCACCTACCACGACATCTCCGCCGTCCGGCTGTCCGGCCGGTTCGACGAGGCCGCGCTGCGCGCCGCCCTCGCCGGGGTGATCGCCCGCTCCGACATCCTGCGCAGCTCCTTCGACCTGACCCGGTTCAGCACCCCGATGCAGCTGGTGCACGCGGCCGTGGCGACCCCGCTGACCGTGGCGGACCTGCGCGGGCTCGACCCGGCCGAGCAGGAGCGCCGGGTGGCCGCCTGGACCGAGCGGGAGAAGGCGACGCCGTTCACCCTGACCCGGGCCCCGCTGCTCACCCTGCACGTGCACGTCTTCGCCGACGACGACTTCCGGCTCAACCTCAGCTTCCACCACGCGGTCCTGGACGGCTGGAGCCTGTCCCTCGTCACCTCCCAGCTGATCACCGGCTACGACGCCCGGCTGGCCGGCCGCCCCGACCCGGCCACCGCCCCGGTCACCCGGTTCCGCGACTTCCTGGCCCTGGAACAGCAGGCGCTGGCCAGTGATGAGTCCCGCGCGTACTGGGCGGACGTGCTGGCGGACACCGACTTCACCGGGCTGCCCCGGCGCGCGGACCCGGAGCTCGCCCCCGTCCGCGAGGCCCGGGTGCACGAGGTGCCGCTGCCCGCGGGGCTCGGGGAGAAGCTGCGCGCGGTGGCCGCCGAGGCCCGGGTGCCGGTGAAGTCGGTGATGTTCGCCGCCCACGCCCGCGTGCTGTCCCTGCTGTCCGGGCAGAGCCGGATCGTCACCGGCCTGGTCGGCAACGGCCGTCCGGAGACCGCCGACGGCGACCAGGTCGTCGGCCTGTTCCTCAACACCCTCCCGCTGGTCGTCGACGTCACCGGCACCACCTGGACCGGGCTGGCCCGGCGGGTGCACGCCGCGGAGAGCGGGGCGCTGCCGCACCGCCGCTACCCGATGGCGCAGATGCTCCGGGACCAGCGCCGGCCGGGGTTCTTCGAGACGGTCGTCGACCACCGCAGCTTCCGCAGCTACGACATGGAGCTGGAGCACCTCGCGGTCACCGGCGGCGAGTTCTTCGAGCAGACCAACTTCCCGTTCACCGCCAACTTCGGCACCGACCCGGTCACCGGCGAGGTCCGGCTGCGGATCAACTACGACGCCGCCGAGTTCACCGCCGCCTGGATCGACACCGTCGGCGGCTACTACGCCGGCGCGCTGGCCGCGCTCGTCGCCGACCCGCACGCGGCCGTGCACGCCACCCCGCTGCTCGGCGCCGCCGACCTGGACCTGCTGTTCACCGAGTGGAACGACACCGCGGCCGGCTGGGACCTCGACCGCACCCTGCCCGAACTGCTCGCCGAGCGGGCCGCCAAGCACCCCGACCGCACCGCCGTACGGTTCGGCGACACCACCCTGACCTACGGCGAGTTCAACGCCTGGGCCAACCGGCTCGCCCACGAGCTGCGCGGTCTCGGGGTCGGCCCGGACACGTTGGTCGGCGTCCACCTGGAGCGCTCGGCCGAGCTGGTGGTGGCCCTCGTCGCGGTGCTGAAGGCGGGCGGCGCGTATGTCCCGCTGGACCCCGGTTATCCGCGCGAGCGCCTTGAGTACATGCTCGACGACGCCCGGGTGCCGGTCCTGCTGACCGGTGCCGGGCTCGCCCCGCCCGCCGTGCCCGAGGGCACCGCCGTCGTCGAGGTGGACCGCACCGTCGCCGCGGACCGGCCGGAGACCGACCCGCTGCCGCAGGCCGGGCCGGAGCACCTGGCGTACACGATCTACACCTCGGGTTCCACCGGGCGCCCCAAGGGCGTACAGATCCCGCACCGGGCCCTGCTCAACCTGCTGTTCTCCTTCGGCCGCGACCTCGAACTGACCGAGGAGGACCGGCTGCTGGCGGTCACCTCGCTGTCGTTCGACATCGCCGCCCTGGAGGTGTACCTGCCGCTGCTCTCCGGCGGCGAGCTGATCGTCGCCCCGGACATCGCGGTGGACGGACCCCGGCTGCGCGCGGCGGTCGAGGGGTCCGGCGCGACCGTCGTACAGGCCACCCCGTCCAGCTGGCGGCTGCTGGTGGAGGCCGGGCTCGGCGGCGACGAGCGGCTGCGGGTGATCTCCGGCGGCGAGGCGCTGCCCGAGGACCTCGCGCAGGAGCTGACCGCACGCTTCCCGGTGGTGTGGAACGCCTACGGGCCCACCGAGACCACCATCTGGTCCGCCCTGGACCGGGTGCGCCCCGGCGAGCCGGTCACCCTGGGCCGCCCGATCGCCAACACCCGCGTCTACGTCCTCGACGCGTCCTTCGCCCCGCTCCCCGACGGCGTCCCCGGCGACCTCTACATCGCCGGCGACGGACTGGCCCGCGGCTACTCCCGGCGCGGCGACCTGACCGCCGACCGCTTCGTGCCCGACCCGTACGGCGGCCCGGCGGGCGCCCGGATGTACCGCACCGGTGACGTGGCCCGGTGGCTGCCCGACGGCCGGCTGGAGTTCCTCGGCCGCTCCGACCACCAGGTGAAGGTGCGCGGCTTCCGCATCGAACTCGGCGAGATCGAGACCGTGCTGGCCCGGCACCCGGGCGTCGGCCGGGTGGTGGTCATGGCCCGGCACGACCAGCCCGGCGACGCCCGCCTCGCCGCCTACCTCACCCCCGAGACCCCCGGGACCCCCGGGACCCCCGAGACCCCCGAGGGCGGCACCGTCCCGAGCGCGGCCGAGCTGCGCGAACTGGCCGCCGCCGCCCTGCCCGAGTACATGGTGCCCAGCGCCTTCGTGGTCCTGGACGCCTTCCCGCTCACCCCCAACGGCAAGGTCGACCGGCTCGCGCTGCCCGCCCCCGGCCGCGAGGAGACCACCGCGGGCGCCTTCGTCGCCCCCCGCACCCCCACCGAGGAGGCCATCGCGGCGATCTGGCGGGACGTCCTCGGCGTCCCGGAGGTCGGTGTCACCGACGCCTTCCTCGACCTCGGCGGCAACTCCATCTCCGCGCTCCGCGTGATCATGCGGCTGCCCGACATCACCGACGTCGAGGTGCCGGTGGCCGCGCTGTTCGAGGGCGGCACGATCGAGCGGCTCGCCGAGATCGTCAGCGGCGAACGGCAGCAGGCCGCGTCCACGCTGGTGCCGCTGCGCTCGACCGGCACCGAGTCCCCGTTCTTCCTGGTGCACCCGCTGGGCGGCAGCGTCTTCTGCTACTCCCAACTCGTCGACGTCCTCGACCCGGACCGCCCGCTGTACGCGTTCCAGGCGCCCGAGTACGCGGGCCCCGAGGTGCCCCGCCCGGACAGCGTCGAGGAGATCGCCGCGCTCTACCTCTCCGAGGTGCGCGCGGTGCAGCCCGCGGGCCCGTACTTCCTGGGCGGCTGGTGCATGGGCGGCATGGTCTCCTACGAGATGGCCCGCCAGCTGGAGGCCGCCGGCGAGGAGGTCGGCATGCTGACGATCATCAGCGCCAGCATCGACGACCCGGTACCGCCGCGCTACGCCACCAGCGAGTCCGCCGCCATCCTCGGCGCCTTCGCCGGCCGGCTCGACGTCACCGAGGCCGAACTGGAGGCCCTCGACCCCGAGGCCCGCCTCGCCCACGTCGTCCGGCTCACCCAGGGCACCAGCGACGAACGGGCCGACGCCCGCTCGGTGGAGGACCTGCGCCGGCTCGTCCAGCTGTACACCCGGCACGCCCGCGCGCTGCTCGCCTACCGCGACACCCCGCGCGAGCCGCTGCGCGGCGACGCGGTGCTGATCCGCGCCGAGACCGAGCTGTTCGAGGGCTGGCACATGGGCTGGCAGCCGCGGGTCGGCGGCACCCTCCTGATCGACGAGTCGCCCGGCGACCACTTCAGCATGCTCGAACAGCCCAACGTCCCCCAGGTCGCGCGCCGCCTGGAGGACGCGGCCGCCGGCCGCCCGCGCGGCGTCCCCGCCGAGTCCTGATTCCCCCCCCGCAGAAACCCGTGCAGTACCAACCCCCTGTGTAGGAGCACCTCATGAGCGACGCCGCGACCGTCGGGGAAGCCGCCGCCCCGCCCGCCCCCAGCGTCTGGCGCAACGCCGACTTCACCCGGCTGTGGACCGGGCAGACCGCCTCCCTGTTCGCCGCCCAGATCAGCGAACTCGCGCTGCCCCTGGTCGCGGTGCTGGCCCTGGCCGCCAGCTCGGCCCAGGTCGGCCTGCTCACCTCGGTGGTCAAACTGCCGTACCTGCTGGTCTCGTTGTTCGCGGGCGTGCTCGTGGACCGGGTCCGGCGCCGGAACATCCTCATCGCCACCGACCTCGGCCGCGCCCTCGTGCTGTCGGTCGTACCCGTCCTGTACTGGACCGACCGGCTCGGCATCAGCTGGCTTTACGTGCTCGGCTTCCTGGCCGGCTGCGGCAGCGTGCTCTTCGACGTGGCCGGGCAGGCCTATCTGCCCCGGCTGGTGGAGCGCGACCAGCTCACCGCCGGCAACTCGGCACTGGGCGCCAGCCAGTCCGCCGCCACCATCGGCGGGCCCGCGCTCGGCGGGGTGCTGGTGCAGTGGCTGACCGCGCCCGTCGCGGTGCTGGCCGGTGCCGTCTCCTACCTGGCGTCCGCGCTGACCATCACCACCATCCGGCACAAGGAGGACCGGGCCGAGCACGCCGGGGACGCCTCCCCGGCGGGGACGCTGCGCGAGGTGTGGGCGGGCCTGAAGTTCGTCTTCGGCAACGAGCCGCTGCGTGCCATGACGATCATGGCCTCGATCTTCAACCTGTCCTTCACGGCGCTGGAGGTCGCCTTCGTCCAGTTCATGCCGCGCACGCTGGGCCTGTCCGCGGGCGAGATCGGCCTGGTGATGGCCGCGCTGGGCCCCGGTTTCCTGGTCGGCGCGGCCTTCGCGGGCCGGCTGCCGCAGCGCTTCGGCTACGGCCGCACCATGCTGACCACCGCCTCGATCGCCAACCTCGTCATGCTCGGCCTCTCCACCGTGCACGGCTCCGGGTTCCTGGCCGTCGGCACCCTGATGCTGATCAACTTCCTGTTCGCGTCGTTCGGCGTCGCCAACAACGTCACCGTGCTCAGCATCCGGCAGACCCTCACCCCCGACTCCCTGCAGGGCCGGGTGGCCGCCACCAACCGCTTCGTCGCCATGGGCATCGCCCCCGTCG
Source organism: Streptomyces sp. NPDC054770 (assembly GCF_053611985.1). NCBI lineage: Bacteria > Bacillati > Actinomycetota > Actinomycetes > Kitasatosporales > Streptomycetaceae > Streptomyces > Streptomyces sp. NPDC054770. The sequence continues at coordinate 193,748 of NZ_JBSHBL010000001.1, read as the reverse complement.
GCGCCCTCGTCGGCGGCTTCCTCGGCGGCGCGGTCGGCCTGCGCGCCACCGTCCTGATCACCGCGATCGGCCTGTCCTCGGCCCTGCTCCCGCTGGGCCTGTCCTCGCTGGCCCGGATCAGGTACGAGCTGCCGGCCCCGCTGCCGGCCGACACCTCCGACACGTCCGACTCCAAGGAAGCAGCAGCCTGATGACCCAGCCCCAGCACCCCGCCGACGCCACCACCGCGCCCCGCCATCTCGTGGTCGTCAACCACGAGGAGCAGTACTCGGTGTGGCCCGCCCCGCTGCCCCTGCCCACCGGCTGGCGCGCCACCGGGTTCGAGGGCAGCCGCGAGGAGGCCCTCGCGCACATCGGCACCGTCTGGACCGACCTGCGCCCCCTCAGCCTGCGCTGACCGCCACCGACCCACCCGTCCCGAGAGGCCCCGAGATGGACTTCAGTCTCTTCTACTTCGCCGACGGCAGCGTTGGCGAGCGTGCCGGCGACAGCGGCGGCGGCCGCTACGACCTGCTGCTCGAAGGCGCCAAGTACGCCGACACGCACGGCTTTTCGGCCGTATGGACCCCCGAGCGCCACTTCCACCCGTTCGGCGGGCTCTACCCGAACCCGTCGGTGACCGGTGCCGCCGTCGCCACCGTCACCGAGCGGGTCGCGATCCGCGCGGGCAGCGTGGTCGCGCCGCTGCACCATCCGCTGCGCATCGCCGAGGAGTGGTCGGTCGTCGACAACCTCTCCGGCGGCCGGGCGGGCCTGTCCCTGGCCTCCGGCTGGAACGCCGTCGACTTCGCGCTGCGCCCGGAGGGCTACGCGGACCGCAAGACCGCCGTCATCGACGCCGTGGAGCAGGTGCGCGCCCTGTGGCGGGGCGAGCCGCTCGCCGTCACCGACGGCGCCGGCAACCCGGCCGAGGTACGCGTCTTCCCGCCGCCCGTCCAGCCCGAACTGCCGGTCTGGGTGACCAGCGCGGGCGGCCCGGAGACCTTCCGCGCGGCCGGCACCGCGGGCGCCGGGGTGCTCACCCACCTGCTCGGCCAGGACTTCGACCAGCTCGCCGAGAAGATCGCCCGCTACCGCAAGGCGCTCGCCGAACGCCCCGGCCACGACGGATGGCCGGGCCATGTCGCCCTGATGCTGCACACCTACCTCGGCGCGGACCCGGAGCAGGTGAAGGCGACGGTCCGGGAGCCGTTCACCGCGTACCTGAAGAGCTCCTTCGGGCTCATCGCCCGGTCGGCCGGCAGCATCCTGTCCGGCTTCGACCCCGACAAGCTCCGCGAGTCCGACATCGACTTCCTGGTCCGGCGCTCCTTCGACACCTACTACAGCACCAGCGGGTTGTTCGGGACGGTGGCGCAGGCGGCGGCCGTGGTGGAGCGGGCCCGCGCGGCCGGCGTCGACGAACTGGCCTGCCTGATCGACTTCGGCGTGGCCAAGGACGCCGTGCTGGCCGGCCTGGAGCACCTGAACACGCTGCGCGAGGCCACCGCGTGACCGCCCCCGGCAGCGACGGCCGCACCCCGCCCGCACGAATCGGAGCACGACCATGAGCAGGACATCCATCGCCCGGGACCCGCGCGACTCGCAGGGCCCGGCCCGCCCGGTGCCGGGCGCCGTGCGCGGCGGCACCCTGCGCGTGCTGCGCGACGGCGACCACGACCACCTCGACCCGCAGCGCATCCAGACCCTCCAGGCCACCGCGCTCGGCCACCTCCTCTTCCGCACGCTGACGATGTTCGCCGAGGACGGCGCGGGCGGCTGGCGGCTGGTCGGCGACCTCGCCGAGCACCCCGGCCGGGACGTCGACGGCGACGGCCGCACCTGGGAGTTCACCCTCAAGGCGGGCCTGCGCTACGAGGACGGCCGCGAGATCACCGCCGCCGACGTGGCCCACGGCATCGCCCGCTCCTTCGAGGAGAGCCTGGCCGGCGGCCCCCGCCACCTCCAGGACTGGCTGGCCGCGAACGGCCCCTACGCGGGCCCCTTCACCGACGGCCCCGGCGCGGTGCCGGGCCTGGAGGTGCGCGGCGCGCGCACCCTGGTGTTCCGCTTCCCCGAGCCGCGCCCCGACCTGCCGTTCGCCGCCGCCCTGGTGACCACCGTGCCGGTCCCGCGCGACACCGACACCGGCGAGACGTACGGCAAGGCACCGCTCGCCTCGGGGCCGTACCGGATCACCGGGCACCTCGCCGGCGAGCGCCTGGTCCTCGAACGCAACCCGCACTGGGACCCGGCCACCGACGCCGTACGGCACGACCACCCGGACCGCATCGAGTTCGAACTCGGCGTCGACTCGGCCGCCCAGAACCGGCGCGCGCACGCGGGGGAGGGCCCGGACGCCTTCGCCGTCGCCGAGAACAACGCGCCCGAGGAGGTCGCCGCGCAGCTGCTCGCCGACCCGGACCTCGGGGCCCGGCTGCGCCGCGACCGCACCCCGCTGGTCTGGTACCTGGCGATCAACACGGCCCGGGTGACGGACGTCGAGGTCCGCCGGGAGATCGCCCGCGCCCTGGACAAGGAGGCGGTCCGCGACGCGATGGCGGGTGCCACGCAGGGCGAGATCACCCACACCATCCTCTCCCCGGCCACCCTCGGCCACCGCCCCTACCCCGACCCGCACGCGGGCGGCCCGCGCGGCCTGCCGGACGGCTGGGACGGCCGTACGCTGCGGCTGCTCAGCCGCGACGGCGCCTACTTCACGGCGGGGGCCCGGGCGGTCGCCCGCTCCCTGGAGGCGGCGGGCCTCGCCGTCGAGGTGGTGGCGACCGACCGGCCCCGGCACAACACGACGGTCCTCACCCGGGGCCACGACTTCGACCTCTACCTGATGGGCCAGGCCGCCGACTGGCCCGGCGCCGCCACCCTGCTCACCGGGTTCGACGGCCGCACCCTGCGCCCCACCGGGAACGCCGACTACACCTACCTCGACGACCCGGACGTCAACGCCGAGATCGCCCGGATCTCCGCGCTGCCCGCCGAACCCGCCGCCGCCGAGTGGGCCGCCCTCGACGAGACCCTGACGACCCGGCACGTCCCGCTGGTGCCGGTCTTCTCCTATGTGTACCTGGCGGTCGTGGGCCCGCGCGTGGGCGGGGTGTTCACCTCGTCGTTCCTCGGCACGCCGGTGTACTACGACGCGTACGTGACGCCCGTACCGGAGGACGCCGGCCGTGGCTGACCAGCGCACCCTCTACGAACGGTTCGCCGCGTCCGCCGACGCCCACCCCGGACGCACCGCACTGGAGACCGGCGGCCGGGTCCTCGGTTACGCGGAGCTGCGCCGCCTCGCCGAGCACACCGCCGCCCGGATCCTCGGCGCGCTAGGCGGGCGGCACCCGGAGCGCGTCGGCGTGCTGGCCAACCGGACCGTCGCCGCCTACGCCTGCTACCTGGCCGCCCAGCGGCTGGGCGCGGCCGCGGTGCCGCTGGGCCCGGAGGTCGCCCCGGCCCGGCTGACCGCGATCGCCCGGGCGGCCCGGCTGGACGCGGTGCTGGCGGAGCCGACGGCCGCGGAACACGCGGAACACACCGGATTCCCCTGCCCCGTGCTGCCGTTCACCGAGGACGGGGATCCGCCCGGGAATCTCCCTCCGTACCGGCCGAGCCCCGACGCGATCGCGTACATCGTCTTCACCTCCGGCTCCACCGGCACCCCCAAGGGCGTCCCGGTCCTCCAGCGGAACGCGGCGGCGATGCTCGACCACGCGACGGACCGCTACGGCATCGGCCCCGGCAGCCGGGTCTCGCAGAGCTTCGACCTCACCTTCGACCCGACGGCCTGGGACATGTTCACCGCCTGGAGCACCGGCGCGGCCCTCGTCGTACCGGCCCGCTCCGAACTGGTCCGGCCCGCCCGCTTCATCCGCGAGCACCGCGTCACCCACTGGTTCTCGGTGCCCTCGGTGATCACCTACGCCCGGCGGCTGCGCGACCTGGCCCCGGACAGCATGCCCGGGCTGCGCTGGACCCTGTTCGGCGGCGAACCGCTCACCCTGGAGCAGGCCGCCGCCTGGCGGGAGGCCGCCCCCGGCAGCGTGCTGGAGAACCTCTACGGCCCCACCGAGCTCACCGTCTCCTGCACCCAGTACCGGCTGCCCGCCGACCCCGCCCACTGGCCGGCCACCGCCAACGGCACGGTCCCCATCGGCACGCCCTACCCGCACCTCGACGCCCTGGTCCTGGACGACGACGGCCGCGAGGCGGACGAGGGCGAGCTGTGCCTGCGCGGTCCGCAGCGCTTCCCCGGCTATCTGGACCCCGCCGAGAACCCCGGCCGGTTCGTCCGCTTCGACGGCGGCCGGGCCACGGTGTACGACGACCGGGCGGCGCCCGGTGCGGAGCTGTACTACCGCACCGGCGACCGGGTACGGCGCGGGTCGGACGGCGCGCTGCTGCACCTGGGCCGGCTCGACCAGCAGGTGAAGATCCGCGGCCACCGCGTCGAGCTCGGCGACATCGAGGCCGCCCTGCGCACGGCCGCCGGGGTCGCCGAGGCGGTGGTGGCCGTGGTGCGGCCGGCCGGGGAGCCCGAACCGTCCCTGGCGGCGGCCTACACCGGCACCGCCCAGGACCCCCTCGCGCTGCGCGCCCACCTCGCAGGCCGCCTGCCCGTCTACATGCTGCCGCGCGGCTTCACGCACCTCGACGCCTTCCCCCTGAACGCCAACCGGAAGATCGACCGCCGCGCGGTCGGGCGGATCCTGTCAGCCCACGGCTGAAGGCAGGGCCGGGGTTGCCACCCCCCTCCCCGCATGAGGGAGGATGGCGGCGTCCAGACGAAGGGAAAATCACGGTGACCATCGACCCGTCCTCGATTCCGAACTTCGGGGGCCAGCCCGAGCCGCAGCCCCAAGGACCGGCGGGCCCCGTCGTCCCGGATCAGGATCTTGTGAAGCAGCTCCTCGACCAGATGGAGCTCAAGTACGTCGTCGACGACGAGGGTGACCTCGCGGCGCCGTGGGAGCAGTTCCGTACGTACTTCATGTTCCGCGGTGAGGACGAGCAGGCCGTCTTCTCGGTGCGGACGTTCTACGACCGCCCCCACAAGATCGACGAGAAGCCGCAGCTGCTCGAGTCGATCGACGACTGGAACCGGCGGACCCTGTGGCCCAAGGTCTACACCCACACCCACGACGACGGCACCGTCCGCCTCATCGGTGAGGCCCAGATGCTGATCGGCACGGGCGTCGACATCAACCACTTCGTCTCGTCCACGGTCAGCTGGGTGCGGGCCGCGATCGAGTTCGACAAGTGGCTGGTCGAGCAGCTCGGCCTGGAGGAGGCCGTGAACGAGGCCGAGGAGCCCGGGGACGACGAGTAGTCCGTCCCCTTACAGCGGTGTCCGTGCGTACACGACGAGGTACGTGCCGTAGCCGAACGAGAGCCCGGCCAGGGCCGCGACCACCACCGTCGCGTGCCAGGGCCGGGCTCTCGCCGTGCGGACCAGCGCCCGGGCCAGCGGGAGCAGCAGCGGGAAGGCCGGCAGCAGGAAGCGCGGCTTCGACTCGAAGAAGCCCGAGCCGCCGAGCGCGATCAGCAGGAGTACGGCGGTGTAGGCGAGGATCGGCAGCGGCGCGCGGTCCAGGGCCAGCAGGGCGAACAGGACGACCGCCGCGGCCACGATCACCAGGGCCATCGGGAAGACGAAGCGGTCGCCGCGCAGCAGCAGCGTGCGGACGAAGACCAGCGAGCCCCGGCCGAAGTCGAAGCGCGAGCCCCACAGCCGCTGTACGTCGAAGTAGCCGCCCAGCCGGTTCCCGCTGCGCCGCCCCACCCACAGGACGTACGCCGTCCAGCCGAGCGGGGCGAGCGCCGCGCCCGTCCACAGCCTGTGGGCAACCCGGCCGCGGGCGCGGCGCAGCTCGCAGGCGGCGGCCAGCAGGACGGCCGCCGCGACCGCGAAACCGTTCGGGCGGGACAGCCCGGCCAGGGTGGCCAGGGCACCCGCCCACACCCAGTTCCCGGCCAGCACCGCGTACAGCGACCAGGCGGCGAAGGCGGTCAGGACCGGCTCCGTGTACGCCATGGACAGCACCACGGAGTGCGGGAGCAGGCCCCAGAGCAGCACCAGCGCGGTGGCCACCGCGCGGCCGTGCAGCCGGGCGCCCACCGCGTAGATCCCGGCCGCGGCGACGGCGGCGGCCGCCCACGACACCAGCAGCCCCGCACCGGCCCCGCTGAGCGGGGTGACGGCGGTCAGGGTCCTGATCAGGGCCGGGTAGAGCGGGAAGAACGCCAGGTCGCTGTGGATGATGCCGGGGCCGAAGTACAGGGTGCGGCCGTAGCCGTGCGCCGCGATCCCCAGGTACCAGGCCGCGTCCCACGACCTGCCCAGCAGGGTCAGCGGATGCCGGCCGCCCGCCCAGGCGGCCACCGCGAGCACGGTCATCCCGGTGAGCCGGGCCATCGCGAACAGCCCCACGGCGACCCCGCCGGCGGCGACGAGGGACAGCCGCGCGCCGGGCTGCTGCGCGACGGGCGGGGCGAGGGCGGCGGTGCTGGCGTGGCTCACATTCGCACAGTGCCGGGGGATCGGGGTGATGTGCGAGAAATGTACGCCCGATGGGGTAGCTCCGAGCCCGGGAGCGCCGACGGGCCAGCCGCGATCGTGCCCGCCGAGTGGGACGACGGCCCCCGGATCAGCTGACCTTGACCGTCCAGGACGAGGAGTAGGTGTCCGTCAGGTCGGTGGTGCCCGGGCGGTAGGCCCGCAGCGTCCAGGTCCCCGCACGCGAGAAGGTGATCTTCGCGGTGGCGCTGCCGCCGGTGGTGAGGGCGGCACTGGTGAGGGTCACCCAGGTGCCGTCCTTCTGGCGGGCCTGGAAGCGCAGTGCGGTCCCCTTGACGTAGGGGGAGCTGTGCGCGGTGAAGGACACGGGCCTGCCGTGGACCGCCTTGGCGGCCGGCCCGCTGACCGTGAGTACGGCCCTGACGTGCGAGCTCAGGGTCTTGCTGGTCGAGGACGTCCACGTCAGGTTCTTGGCCGCGGTGACGGCACGCCAGGCGCCGTTGTACTTGGCGGTCGTGGTGTAGGCGGCCTTGCCCGCGCTGTCCGCGGTGACGGTCCCCTGGGTCTTCCAGGTGGTGGTTCCCGCCCGCTTGTACTGGAAGGTGACCTTGGCGCCGGCCGCGGGCTTCGCGCCGGTCCGGGTCACGGTGGCGGTGAAGGTCGCCTTGCCGCCGTAGGTGCTGGTGGCCGGGCCGGTCAGCTGGGTGGTCGTGGCGGCCACCACGCGGAGCGGCCGGCTCTGCACGGTGGTGTCGCCGTACTGGGAGACGATGGTCAGCGTGACGTCGTGCACGCCGGTGGTCGTGGTCTTCCAGGTGCCGGCGGGCTGCGCGGGATAGCTGCCGGTGGCGACGGTCGTGCCGTCGACGTCGAGGGTCCAGTGCTCGGCCCGGCTGACGCCGTCGGCGGCGGACGTGGTGGCGGCGGTCTTCCAGTCGCTGCCCGCCACGGGGAAGTCCTGGAAGCCGTCCGTCCAGGTCGGCGTGACCTCGGAGACCACCCTGACCGGCAGGTCCGCCCGGCCGTGGGCGCCGCGGTTGTCGACCGTGTCGAACGTCAGCGTGTGGGTGCCGTAGGGGAGCTGTCCGAGGTCGGCGAGGAAGCCCTCGGTGTTGCCCTCGTAGGTGGAGGCGCCGACCGGCGTCGTCGCCTGCGCCTTGCCGTCCAGCGACACGGTGGTGCTGACCGGGTAGGCGTAGTTGAGGTCGGACGGGAACGTCTTGTCGAGCGCCGACGGGTAGGCGTAGGTCACGCTCACCGGGGTCTCGTCCGGGCGGATGACGGTGCCGAGCTTCGGCGTGATCGTGAAGCCGTGGTCGACCAGGGTGTCGGCCCGGACCGGGGAACCCGCGCGGCCGTCCTTGTCGTAGGCCACGACGTAGACGCCTCCCGCGTACAGGCCGGCCGGGACCGCACTCGTGTCCAGTGCGGTGGTCCACGTCGCGCCGCTTGCCGGGGCGGTCAGGTCGGCGGGGGCGGGCCAGACTCTGCTGGAGCTGAAGTAGCGCACGCGCGAGACGCCGTTGTCACCGGTCGCGGTGGCGCGCAGCGACAACTCGTCGTCCGCGGTCAGGCCCACGGGCTTGCGGGTGGTCCAGGCGTCGGCGCCGGGCAGGTCGGGCAGGGTGACGACCGGCCGGCCGTTGTCGACGGTGACGGCGGTGTCGGCCGTGACGGTCCGCGGGCGGGGGCTGTCCACCTCGATGTGGACGGTGTTCGCGCCGTCGTTCACCAGCGGCGCGGCCACCCCGTTCGCGGAGCCCCCGAACTGCTGGGTGGCGGCGGTGTCCAGGGTCGCGTGCAGGGTGCAGGAGGGCAGGCAGTCTCCCGGGTTCAGACCGAAGGTCTGCCTGACCGTGCCGGTGCCCTGGTACTCGGTGCCGCCGGTGATGCTGACCACGGCCTCGGTCGGCTCGTCGTCCGGGTCCGCGTGCACCGTGAAGGTGACCTCCGTCGTGCCGGTGATCGTCTGCCCGGCGCTGACCGTGCCGTCGCCTCCGGCGTCCGAGGAGATGCCGTCGAACGTGATCACGGCACCGGTGTCGTCCGCGACAGCGGCCGGCGCGGGCGCGACGGCGCACAGCACGGCGGCACTCGCGGCCACGGCGAACGACCTGGCAGATCGGGATATACCCACGTCTCTCCTCCTGGGCCTGCCCTGCTCCTGGTGCGGAGCGCAGGCCGTCCCCGGGGCACGGTGTCACGGACGGGGAGTGGCCGGCCGGTGTGGCGGCAGCGTGAAGATCCTGAATGGGCTCCGGGTGCGTGTCAAGAAATTCGCCGGCCGTCCCGAGGAGTGGAAAGCCCGTCCCCCGCCTGTTCAGGACGTCAGGCGCCGCAAGCGGCCGGCCGCCTCCTGGAGGACGTCGTCCTTCTTGCAGAAGGCGAAGCGGACCTGGCTGCGGCCGGCGTCGCGGTCGTCGTAGAAGACGGAGTTCGGGATGGCGACGACGCCGCAGCGTTCGGGGAGGGCACGGCAGAATGCGTAGGCGTCCTTCTCGCCGAAGGGGGTGATGTCGGTGGTGATGAAGTACGTGCCCTGCGGACGGTAGACCTCGAACCCGGCCGCCCGCAGCCCGTCGCCGAGCAGGTCGCGCTTGCGGCGCAGGTCGGCGCGCAGGCCGTCGAAGTACGCGTCGGGCAGGGCGAGGGCCTCGGCGACCGCGTACTGGAAGGGGCCCGAGGCGACGTACGTCAGGAACTGCTTCGCCGAGCGCACGGCGGTGACCAGCTCCGGTGTCGAGGTCACCCAGCCGACCTTCCAGCCGGTGAAGGAGAAGGTCTTGCCGGCCGAGCCGATGGTGACGGTGCGCTCCCGCATGCCGGGGAGGGTGGCGAGCGGGATGTGCTCGGCGGCGTCGTAGACCAGGTGCTCGTACACCTCGTCGGTGACGACCAGCAGGTCCCGCTCCACCGCGAGCTCGGCGATCGCGGTCAGCTCGGCGCGGGTGAGGACCGTGCCGGTCGGGTTGTGCGGGGTGTTGATCAGGAGGAGGCGGGTGCGCGGGGTGACGGCGGCGCGCAGCTCGTCGAGGTCAAGGCGGAAGGCGCCGGCGTCGGGGCGCAGGGTGACCGGGACCCGGGTGCCGCCGGCCATCGCGATGCTGGCCGCGTAGGAGTCGTAGTACGGCTCCAGGGCGACGACCTCGTCACCGGGTTCGAGGAGGGCGAGCAGGGCGGCCGCGATGGCTTCCGTGGCGCCCGCCGTGACCAGGACCTCGGTGTCGGGGTCGTACGCGAGCCCGTACCTGCGCTGCTGGTGCGCGGCGATCGCGGTGCGCAGCTCGGGGACGCCCGGGCCCGGCGGGTACTGGTTGCCGCGGCCCTCGCGCAGCGCCCGCACGGCCGCCTCGCGGACCTCCTCCGGGCCGTCGGTGTCCGGGAAGCCCTGGCCCAGGTTGATGGAGCCGGTGCTGAGGGCGAGGGCGGACATCTCGGCGAAGATCGTGGTGCCGAACTCGGCCAGCCGGCGGTTCAGGAGCGGGCGTTCGCTGGAGGTCATGCCGGTCATCCTGCGCCCAAGCTCTGGAGTTCCTCAACTTACGTTCGGGGCGTGGTGTCTGCGGCGATACCCGATGCGGCCCCTCTGAGCTGGGCGAGGACTGGTGTCATCTGTCGACGTTGGTCGTCGTCGGCCACCCTCGGACGGCCCGGAGACGGCCCGAGGGCGGCCCACATGTCGTCAGTTGCCGTCGGCCTCGCGCATGGCGCGGGCTTCCTGTCGGCTGAACTCCTCGCCGCAGTTCAGACATGCCCAGTCGGTGTCGCGTGCCCCCAGGTGGAACTCCTGATCGAGATTATGGCGCTCGCATGCCGGACTTCCGGCGTCGATCCACCGTTGTCGGATCTTGGCAACATCACTGATTTGCACCATGTTTCGACCCTATGCCATCCCTGGTCCACCCATGCCAACGTGACCGATGGAGTGACCTGGCCGGCAGTGTTGATGAACCGGCCAAGCGCTGGCATGCCCGGATCCTGGAGCACCAGTTTGGGAGCGAGGTTGGGCGATCGGGGGTGTGACCTGCGGGTTCCTCACCCTGGCCGATCTTCTGCCGTTGCCCTTCTAGGCGCTCCGGTTCCCCGCGAGTCCCCGCTCGTTCTGGCACGACAGTGGCACGCCCCGGGGCCGCTGACGAGTGGGTCACTTCTCCGTGGAGTGTTTTGCCTGTAGTACGTAAATCGGGCGAGCCGGTTACCCCAACCAAAGAAGCGCTCTGACCTGGCAAGAGCCGCGCGCCACACGGCGATCGCTCGGCGGACTGCGTGGCCTGGCAGGCCCCGACAGTTTGCGTGATCAGCACACTTGATCACGGTCAGAGAATGAAGATGATCCGGTGCTCGAAACTGCGCTCACGATCTTTAGCATCCTGCTTCAAACGCTCGGGTTGGTTGCGGCTGCGACTGGCCTCTACAAGACGTTCAAGGACTCCTCAGCTTCCCGGCGATCGCTTCTTCAGCAGCGTGCTGGCGACTGAAGTCGAAGTGGCCCGGCAGGTTCGGACTGCCCTTGAACGCCTGCTTCGGCGTCTCCTTCGACGCCCTCGACCGGTCGTGACTCACGTTCTTGGTACGGCTCTGTCCATCGAGTTTGCGGGGAGCGCCAGCGGGCTCGTTCAGTTCGGCCGGCTGCCGGACCCCATGCTGGATGCCGAGGCCTTCAGGGTCGAGATTGAGAACCGCTTGAACCGTGTCTTCAAGCTTGCCCAGGACGTGCAACACGATCTGGGCGAGGAGGCGAAAGTCCGAGGCCAGGAAGACCAGCTCCTAGGGGAAGATCCTCAGGCTCGTATCGCCAACATTGATCAGGAGTCGAAGCGGGCCACGATTCGAGGCTTGCGTGAGCAGGTGCTCGGGCTTTTCTGCGTTGCTCTTGGGCTAGTGGTGCAGAGCGTCCTTGACCTGGCCTTCTAACTCCGGAACTAACGTCTTCGTCAACTTACGTCCGGGGGTTGGTACCTGCGGCGGCATCCAACGCACCGTCTCTGGCCAGGGGGGAGAACGGTCGGTAACTGTCGTCGTTGGCTGCTGTCGGACGGCCCACAGACGGCCCGGCCCAGGGCCCGGATGAGCCTCTCGCCGCACCTCAGAATCGAGGATGGGCACGGGCGTGGGCGGGCATTGTCATCTCATGTATCAGGTGCTCATAGCAGGCCTCGCCATAGCCGCCGTGATCCTCTCGGGGCTAGTCGTCGTGGTCTTGGCGCTGACTGTCAGAAGGTGGGACGCCTGGTGGGCCAGATCGGCCCACGCCTTGGTCTTCCTGGCAGCCGCGGCAGCCGTGGCGTTCGGCATCCATTGGGGAATCCATGCCCTACCGCGGGACGGATGCGCGCACCATCCATGCGTGACCGCGCCCGGTGACTAGTTGGCACGGGCCTTGCGCAGGGTGCGGATGAGACGACCTCGACCGTACGGGAATGATCCCAACTCCACCTGAAAACAGGTGAGTTGAGCCCCGTCGGTGTTTCACGTGAAACCACCCACTTCGTGATCGTGCGCACGGGTCGGGGGAGAGGGTTTGAGGTCTGGTGATCTGTGGGGCGAGAGCATGAAAGGGGGCTATTACACTTGATCCAATGGAGAGGGTCATTGATCCTCACCGTGCGAAGCAGGCACTCGGCCCCCTTTCTTGCTCTCGGAGGGGCCCCTCAGGTCGGCAGACCTTAAAGTCTCGGAGCGGCCTCCCCAGCCAGCACGGTCCCTTCCCACCACGGCCCGCAGCGTCCAACGAAGCTCCCAGCCGTCGCGTACCTGTTCTTGGGTTCAAAGCGTCTGTTGGTCTGTGGCAGATCATGCAAGTAATCCCGTGTGGCAATGCCCTTTCCCTCAGGTCGGGCCTGGTGGTGTGGGTCATGGGTGGGGAATCAGGCTCGCTCCGGTGCATCGGCCCTTGGCGGGATCGGAGTGTGAAGCGTGATCACCCCGGGGCATCGAAGGTGGCGCGGGGCCGGGGCCGGGCCGGCGCGGGCCGAAGGCAGGAGCGAAGGCCCGAGTCCCGAGCCGCGCGCCGGCCCGCAGTGCGGGCCGGGGGTGTGTGATCAACGCAGCGACGGTCGAAAGCCGATAGGGACAGCGCGACCGGATGGCCGAAGGGCCAAGAGCCCCCGCCGCTGTCCCGTGCCGCTGCGGGCCTGCGATCCAAGGGGGTTGAGGTGGAAGCCGTGAGGGGGCTGTGAAGCGTGGGAGAGCTGAGGAACCTTACGGTTGCTGTCGGGTCCTGTTATCCCAGGTGCGCGACGGCTGGGAGCTTCGTTGGACGCTGCGGGCCGTGGTGGGAAGGGACCACCCTCCCCGCCCAACGGGCGGGGCTTGATGAGGCAGAGAAACCTGTAACAAGATCCGCGTCGGCCTACGCGTCGAAGTCGTACTCCAGGATGTAAGAGGCCGCGTCCAAGGTCATCTCGTTGATCTCGACCGGGCGCCCTTCGTCTGCGAACGCGGTCCGGCAGATCAGGATGACGGGCGTACCGGAGGAGATACCCAACTGCGAAGCCTCGTCCTTCGAGGGCATGCGCGAGCGGATCTCCTCACGGAAGTGCACAGGCTTGTAGCCGAGTTCGGCGAGGCGGGCATAAATCCCGCCTGCTACACCCTGCTGTCACGCAATCCGTGCAGCGCTCGGACCGTGCGACGTCCGAAGGCTGAGCCATCACGGGTGGTCCCCTGGGTGCCTGCACAGGTGTTCGCTGTTCGAGCCGCGCTCCTTGAACGATACCGAGCGATGGTCGACGTGGGCGCCGGCTGCGGTCTGCGCCAGGGGGAGGTGTTCGGCCTGGCGGAAGACGCCATCGACGCTGATGGGCGCACGCTGCACGTGGTCCGGCAGATCAAGCACGTGGAAGGGCACCCGGTGTTCGCGCTCCCCGAGGGAGGCAGGAAGCGGGACGTGCCGTTGCCCGATCACGTTGCCGAAGTGCTCCGTGCGCACATGGACGCCTTCAAGCCCGTAGAGATCACGTTGCCGTGGGACGTACCGGAGGGGCCGAAGGTGTCCGCCCGTCTGATCTTCACGGCCGAGCAGGGCGGCATGGTGTGGCGCAGCAACTTCAACGGCAAGGAGTGGAAGCCTGCCCTGGCGGCCGCCGGCCTCATCCCGGAAGCGGATGACAACGGCAAGTACGACTCGGCGCGCGAGCACGGGATGCGTGCCCTGAGGCACTTCTACGCCTCGGCGCTGTTGGACGCCGGCGAGAACATCAAGGCAGTCAGTGAGTACATGGGGCATGCAGACCCGGCGACGACGCTGCGGGTGTACGCCCACCTGATGCCCGACAGTCGCCAGCGTGCCCGCCGCGCTATCGACATGGTGTTTCAGCGCAGTTCCGGGAAGGACCAGGGCCCGCAGCAGACAGAGTGAGGCAGCCTGGCCTAGGCCATCCGGCGTTATCGCCAACGCTGAACGGGCGAAGCCTTCGCGGATCGTGTGTGGTGAACGTGGGAGCGATCAACCCACTCGACACCCTTTCTGGTAGCCCAAGCGCCAAGCGAGTAGCTGCCTCGGCGTACGTCACTACCCAGCAAGGACAAGCGAGTGAAGCCAGTCAAGACCATCAGCACTATTTGCGCTGCCGTCGCAACGGCCATGCTCCTCGGCGGCGCTACCGCCCACGCAGACAGTGACGGGGGGTTGCTCGGCCTCGGTCTTCTCAATACACCCTCCATCACCCTCGCGTGTTTTCCGGCGGGGCAGGTGGGCCATGGCAACTCCATCACCGGCAACCAAAACATCAACTGCAGCCAGTCCGCTTCTGCAACGGGGACAACGCCACCCCCGAGTGGCAGCGGTTTGGCAGGGTTTGACCATGAATTCGGGTCCGCTACCGCGCAGCCTGGCGAGGTAGCTATTGCGAGTGCGATCTGCCCGAATGGGAAGACGCCCACAGGCGGCGGTTTTCGTGTCGCGTCGGGTGACTCCTGGCAGGTAACGGCGTCTGCATTTCAGGCGGGTGTCGTCCCGAATCCGAGCGGTTGGACGGTGGTCGCCAAAAACACCGGTAGTGGGCCTCAGACACTCACCGCCGAGGTGATTTGCTACAACGGCGTGACCTGACGGGCAGCCAGTCCTCGGATGCTGCCGGTTCGTCTCTGCATGCCAACTGGCGGTAGTCCACTGAGCACGTCATGCAGGATGAACACGGCCCGCAGACGGCCCAGCGACATCCGGTCAGCCCCTGAACTGCGTATGTGCGCAGGTCAGGGGCCATTTCCATGCTAGGACCCTCAGAAGTTCCTCAACTCCGCTTTGGCCGTCGCGGCGGCCGGGCATCCCCAGTCCACGCCGTGCTCGCACGGCGGCCGGGGCGCCCACGGGGGGTCGCCCTCGGGGGAACGGAAAGCAGGTGACGCCATGGGCACGGTCTTCATCGTGGTGGTGGTCGCGGTCGTGTGCTTCGGGATCATCGCGGCGGTGGTCCGCGGTGTCGGAGGGGCCAAGGGGGCGTACCGCGGGGGCGGGTCCTCCTCGTCGTCCTCCTCGTCCTACGACAGCTCCGGCAGCTGGTGGGCCGGGGACTCGGGGTCGTCGTCCTCGCACGGCGGTCATCACGGCGGCGGCCACCACTCCTGCGGCGGCGGGCACTCCTCCTGCGGCGGATCGTCCTGCGGGGGCGGCTCGTCGTGCGGCGGGGGCGGCTGCGGCGGGGGCAACTGAGCCGCCCCACGGGCGGCGGGGGACCGGGCGTCCGGACGGAGAGCGGGGAGCTCTCGCCGGGCGCCCCGGCGTGCGCCGGAAGCAGTGGGGCGCACAACACGGTTGAACAGTTGAGCTGTGGAGCCCTCTGAGGGATGGAAACCCCACGAAGTTGGGTAAAAACGCTGTGGCAGCGCCACAGTTCATGATTCCCTCTAAATCACCAAAGCAGCGCCTCGGACGTCCTGACGACACCCCTCCCCGGCTGGGCCGGCCGGGCCGATTTCCCGGTGTCGACCGAGGCGCGCCGGACCACACTCCCCGTCTTTTGCGTGTTAGCGGAGCCGATCCATGCTCACGACCCTTCACACCTCCTACACCGATACGCGCGCGGCCGACCTCGCCTGGGCCCTGGGGCGCGAGCCGCTGCCCGCCCTGGCCACCCTCGACCTGGAGCTGACCGGGGCGAAGTTGCAGTTGAGACTGCTCGGCGCGTCCCACCAGGTGCTCCTGGAGGAGGAGTGCGGCGGCTGTTCGGAGACGGTGGCGTGCATCGCGGGGTCCAGCACCCCCCTGCCGCTCGGGGTCGCCAAGCGCAACGGCGACTGGGAGTACGAGTTCGCGGCCCGCGTCGAGGTGCTGTCACCGGGCTCCTTCGCGGGCCGCGCCCAGGAACTGCTGGCCCTGGTCTCCGAGCATCCGTACGGCCTCGCCGGGGTCTTCCCGGGCAGCCCGCACGCGTTCACGGCGATGCTGGCCCAGCGCCACCAGGGCCAGGTGCACTGGCGGACCTGGCACGCGTACCCGCAGGACGGCCAGCTGGTGGCGACCCGGACCCGGGTCGGCGTAAGGGTTCCGGTGCCCCACCCCGTGGGCGGATGACATAAACCAACGAGGCGTCAAAGGGCCCTGAGTTCCACACGTGTGGGTGACGAAGCGTACCGAGCGAGTGACGTAACGTCGCAGAGTGATCGATCCGCACGCACCCGCCCCTCCCGGCACACCGCCGCCCTGGGGCGCCCCCGCGCCGCTGCCCGTGCGGCCGGGGACGGGCCGCCTCCTGGTCCTGGCGTGCGCGTTCGTCTGCGCGGCCTGCGGATTGGTGTACGAACTCGAACTGGTCGCCCTCGCCTCGTACTTGATCGGTGACTCGGTCACCCAGGCCTCCGTCGTGCTGTCCGTGATGGTCTTCGCGATGGGCGTCGGCTCCCTCGCCGCGAAACGGCTGCGCTGGCACGCGGCCGCCGGGTTCGCCGCGGTGGAGGCCGCGCTGGCGCTGGTCGGCGGGTGCAGCGCGATGGCCCTGTACGCCGTCTTCGCCTGGACCGGCGACTGGGGCGGCCTGTGGGCCACAGGGCCGCGCTGCCTCCTGGTCGCCTTCTCCCTCGCCATCGGCCTGCTGATCGGCGCCGAGGTGCCGCTGCTGATGGAGCTCATCCAGCGCATCCGCCGCCAGGACGCGGGCGGCGCGGTGGCCGACCTGTTCGCGGCGGACTACGTCGGCGCCCTCGTCGGCGGCCTGGCCTTCCCGTTCCTGCTGCTGCCCTTCCTCGGCCAGCTGACGGGGACCCTGCTCACCGGCACGGTCAACGTCGTCGCCGGGGGCACCCTGGTCCTCGGCCTGTTCCGCCGCGACCTGTCCCGCCGGGCCCGCTGGACCCTCCTCGTCGCCAACGTCACCGTCCTCGGCGTCCTCGCCTCCGCCGCCGTCCTCGTCGGCGACTTCGAACGGGCCGCGCGGCACGCCGTCTACGGCGCCGACGTCCGGGTCGCCCTCCAGACGGACGTCCAGGAGATCGTCCTCACCGGCGGCACCCGCGGCCGCCCCCTCGACCTCTTCCTGGACGGCCGGCTGCGGGTCGGCGGCCGCGACGAACGCCGGTACCACGAAGCCCTCGTCCACCCCGCGATGAGCGGCCCGCACGCGCGCGTGCTGATCCTCGGCGGCGGCGACGGCATGGCCGCCCGTGAGGTGCTGCGGCACACCGGCGTCGACCGCGTCGACATCGTCGAGCTCGACGCGGGCCTGGTCCGGCTCGCCCGCCACGACCCCGCCCTCGCCGCGCTCAACGGCCACGTCTACGACGACCCCCGCGTCCACGTGTTCACCGCCGACGCCTTCCAGTGGCTGCGCGACGCCCCTGGCATCGGCCGCTCCGGCCACTCCGGTTACGTCGTCGTCGTCGCCGACCTGCCCGACCCCGGCATCACCGCCAGCACCAAGCTGTACTCCCAGGAGTTCTACGGCCTGGCCCGCCGCGCCCTCGCCCCCGGCGGCCGTCTGGTCGTGCACGCCGGGCCGGTCCAGGGCCGCCCCCGCGCCTTCTGGACGGTCGCCGCGACCATCCGGGCCGCCGGCCTGGCCACCACCCCCTACCGCGTCCTCGGCCACGACGCCGGCTTCGCCCCGGGCCCGGACCGCTCGGCGGGCGAGTCCCGGGCGCCGCACGACTGGGGCTTCATCCTGGCGACGCCGGGATCCCGGGCCCCGCCGTTGCGGCTCCCGGCCGGCGGCCCGCGACTGCGGACGCTGACCGAGCGGACCCTGCGGGAGGACGCGCTGCCGGCACCGGCGGCCGGACTGCCGCCGCCCTCGACGCTGGTGCACCCGAGGTACTGACGTGGTGACGCGCCCCGGTCGTCAAGGAGGCGCGCAGCGTGCCGTTCGCCGGGGAGGTTGTGCCGGACCGACTCGTGGGTAGGCTCAGTCGGCATGGAGCACCAGGTGTACGTCCCGGCCCCGGCCTCGCGGCTCAGGGAGGCGCTGGCCGACCCCGCGCGGGTCGCCCGGGCGGTCCCCGGCCTCCAGCAGGACGCGGGCGCCGCCCCCGGCACCGGCAGGCTCAAGGTCCGGATCGGCAGCCACTCGATCACCTACCGCGGCTCCCTGCGCGTCAGCCCCCGCGACGACGGTTCGTACGCGCTCGACGGCGACGCCACCGAGGCCCGCGGCACCGGCACGGTGAAGCTGGCGCTCGCGCTGCGCGTCGCCGACACCGACGAGGGCGGCTGCACGGTCACGGTGACCGGTACGGCCACCGCCGACGGGCGGGTCGCGGAGCTGCCGGCGGAGGCGGTGGAGTCGGCGGCGACGAGGCTGCTGAACCGCTTCGCGGAGGGGCTCGGGGAGGCGCCCGCCGCCTCGGTCTTCGAGACGGAGGTCCCACCGCCGTCCCTGGCACCGGAGCCGCAGCCGGAGCCGGAGCCGCTTCCCGAGATCTTCGCGGAGGCGGCGCACGCGCGCCGGACGATGATCGGGCGCAGCGCGGAGGAGGTGGACCATGCCCCGCCGAGGGGACGGTACGCACCGGTCCCGGCGCCGCAGACGGTGGCAGGAGCCTCGACCCTACGATGGGCCGCCCCGGCGGCGGCACTGGCACTGGCCTCGGCAATCGTGGTGACAAGGGCCCTGCGACGCCGACGGTGAGCTGTGGGGGTGGGGCCGCTTACCGGCGCTGGCAGGGTGCCGCTGCGCCCACCCGTGCCGCCCTGCGGCACGCCTGCCCGCAGCTGTGTAGCTGACGCGACTGCAGCGCCCCGTAAGGGGTGCGGGGCTGTATTCGATTTGCGGCTCCGCCGCGTGGGCGCGACCAGCCCCCACCCACGCCTGCCCGCAGCTGTGTAGCTGACGCGACTGCAGCGCCCCGTAGGGGCGCGGGGAACTGCGCGAGCAACCCCCACCGGCCCGCACCCGAAACCCGGCCTCCATCCACCCGCACCCGAAACCCGGCCTCCATCCACCCGCACCCGAAACTCGACGCCCTCCCCCCAGTACTGTCATCCCGTGAGTAACGAAGACATCACGCTGACCGCAGGCGACGCCACCCTCCACCTGCACCCCGGCAACGGCGGCCGGATCGCCGGACTCGAAGTCGGGTCCCTCGAACTCCTCCGGCAAGGCGACCGTTTCGGCTGCTTCCCGATGGTCCCCTGGTGCGGCCGGATCCGGGACGGCCGTTTCCGCGACGGTGCCAGGACCGTCCAGATGCCCCTCAACTCCCCGCCGCACGCCATCCACGGCACCGCCCGCGACGGCGCCTGGCGCACCGCGCGCGTCTCGGCGACCGAGGCCGTGATCACGTGCGATCTCGGCGCCCCCTGGCCGCACCCCGCCCGCGTCACCCACGTCGTGCAGCTCGCCGAGGACTCGCTGACGCTCACGATGTCCGTGGAGACGTACGACGACTCCTTCCCGGCGCAGATCGGCTGGCACCCCTGGTTCAACCGCAACCTCGGCGGCCAGGACGCCCAGGACGTCCAGGTCGACTTCACCCCGGCCTGGCAGGAGGAGCGCGGCGAGGACCACCTGCCCACCGGCAACCGCATCGACCCGAAGCCCGGCCCCTGGGACGACTGCTTCGGCATGCCCGACGGAGTCGACGTCACCCTCACCTGGCCCGGGCAGCTGGAGCTGAAGGTCGCCAGCCGCGAGCAGTGGGTCGTGGTCTACGACGAGCAGGAGGCGGCCGTGTGCGTGGAGCCGCAGACCGGCCCGCCGAACGGGCTGAACACGCTTCCGAGGCTCGTCACCCCGCTGGAGCCGCTGGAAGCCACGACCACCTGGACGTGGACGCGCCTCTAAGCTGGTCGGTATGACGGACGTACGCGCTGAGCTGCTGCAACAGATCAAGGACAAGGCCGTGGTGCACGGCAGGGTGACCCTGTCGTCGGGGCTGGAGGCCGACTACTACGTCGACCTCCGCCGCGTCACCCTCGACGGCACGGCCGCTCCGCTGGTCGGGCAGGTGCTGCTGGACCTGACGGCGGACCTGGAGTTCGACGCCGTCGGCGGGCTGACCATGGGCGCCGACCCGGTCGCCGGCGCCATGCTGCACGCGGCCGCCGCGCGCGGCCGGCACCTCGACGCCTTCGTCGTGCGCAAGGCGGCGAAGGCGCACGGCATGCAGCGCCGGGTGGAGGGTCCGGAGATCAAGGGCCGCCGCGTCCTGGTCGTCGAGGACACCTCCACCACCGGCGGCTCCCCGCTCACCGCCGTGGAGGCCGTGCGCGAGGCCGGCGCCGAGGTCGTCGCCGTCGCCACCATCGTGGACCGGGCCACCGGCGCCGCCGAGAAGATCCAGGAGGGCGCCGGGGTGCCGTACCTGTTCGCCTTCTCGAAGGATGAACTGGGGCTGGACTGAACGCCGGGTTGACGAGTGGGATTGACCCGGATTTGACCGGCGCGCGGAGCATCGGTTCATGTCTGGAAAGATGTGGACGACGATGACGTCGCCCCCAAGGTCTAGGTCAGGGCCGTAAGAACAAGCAGTACGCCGACCCGCACACTCAAGGAGCGGACACATGCCCATCGCAACCCCCGAGGTCTACAACGAGATGCTCGACCGGGCGAAGGCAGGCAAGTTCGCCTACCCGGCCATCAACGTCACCTCGACCCAGACCCTGCACGCGGCGCTGCGCGGCTTCGCGGAGGCGGAGAGCGACGGCATCGTCCAGATCTCCACGGGTGGTGCCGAGTTCCTGGGCGGCCAGTACAAGAAGGACATGGTCTCCGGCTCGGTCGCGCTCGCCGAGTTCGCGCACATCGTCGCCGAGAAGTACCCGGTGAACATCGCGCTGCACACCGACCACTGCCCGAAGGACAAGCTCGACGGGTACGTACGTCCGCTGCTCGCGATCTCCGAGGAGCGGGTGAAGAACGGCCGCAACCCGCTCTTCCAGTCGCACATGTGGGACGGCTCCGCCGAGACCCTCGCCGACAACCTGGCCATCGCGCAGGAGCTCCTGGAGCAGGCCCGCCGCGCCAACATCATCCTCGAGGTCGAGATCACCCCGACCGGCGGCGAGGAGGACGGCGTCTCCCACGAGATCAACGACTCGCTGTACACGACGGTCGACGACGCGATCCGCACGGCCGAGGCGCTCGGCCTCGGTGAGAAGGGCCGCTACCTGCTCGCCGCCTCCTTCGGCAACGTGCACGGCGTGTACAAGCCGGGCAACGTCGTGCTCCGCCCCGACCTGCTGAAGGAGCTGAGCGACGGCGTGGCCGCCAAGTTCGGCAAGCAGTCGCCGTTCGACTTCGTCTTCCACGGCGGCTCCGGCTCCACCGAGCAGGAGATCCGCACCGCGCTGGAGAACGGCGTCGTGAAGATGAACCTGGACACCGACACCCAGTACGCCTTCACCCGTCCGGTCGCCGACCACATGTTCAGGAACTACGACGGCGTCCTGAAGGTCGACGGCGAGGTCGGCTCCAAGAAGACCTACGACCCGCGCACCTGGGGCAAGCTGGCCGAGGCCGGCATGGCCGCGCGTGTCGTCGAGGCCACGCAGAACCTCCGCTCGGCGGGCAACAAGATCAAGTAAGTCGCGTCACGGTCCGGACCCGGCGGCTGTCTGCATCTGTCGACAGCGCCGGGTCCGCTGTATACCTGGACCATGCCCGACGTCCGGCTGGCCTCCCCTCAGGGCAAGTGGATCCTGCTCACCACCGTCCTCGGCTCCAGCATGGCGATGCTGGACTCGACCGTCGTCAACGTCGCCCTCCCGCGCATCGGCCGTGACCTGGACGCGAGCCTGTCCGCGCTGCAGTGGACGATCAACGCGTACATGCTGACGCTGGCCGGCCTGATCCTGCTCGGCGGCTCGCTCGGCGACCACTACGGCCGCCGGAAGGTCTTCGTGATCGGCGTCGTCTGGTTCGCGGCCGCGTCCCTGATGTGCGGCCTCGCCCCGACCGACGCGATCCTGATCGCCGCCCGCGCCCTCCAGGGCATCGGCGGCGCCCTTCTCACCCCCGGTTCCCTGGCCCTCATCCAGGCCTCCTTCCACCCCGACGACCGGGCCCGCGCGGTCGGCCTGTGGTCCGGCTTCGGCGGCATCGGCGCGGCCGTGGGGCCCTTCCTCGGCGGCTGGCTGGTGGACGGCCCGGGCTGGCGCTGGGTGTTCCTCCTCAACGTCCCGCTGGCCCTGCTCTGCGTCCCCGTCGCCCTGCGCCACGTCCCCGAGTCCGCCGACGGCCGCGCCCACGGCCGCTTCGACGTCCTCGGCGCGGTGCTGGGCGCCGCGGCCCTCGGCCTGGTCACCTACGCCCTGATCGAGGCCGGCACCGCGTCCCTGCTCGCCGTGGCGGGGGTCGCGGCGGGCGTGGCCTTCGTGTACGTCGAGAAGCGCCGCCAGGACCCGATGCTCCCGCTGGACATCTTCGGCTCCCGCCAGTTCACGGCCCTCAACATCGTCACCCTGTGCGTGTACGGCGCCTTCGGCGGCTACTTCTTCCTCACCGCGCTGCAACTCCAGGTGGTCGCGGGATACTCGGCGCTGGCGGCCGGCACGGCCCTGCTCCCGACCACCGCCCTGATGCTGCTCTTCTCCGCCCGCTCGGGCGCCCTGGCCGACCGCATCGGCCCCCGCATCCCGCTCACGGTGGGCCCGCTGCTCTGTGCCGCCGCGATGCTCCTGATGCTGCGCGTCGGCGAACACGCGGACTACCTGACCGACGTGCTCCCGGCGGTCCTGGTCCAGGGCGTCGGCATGGTCACCCTGGTGGCCCCGCTCACCGCCTCCGTCCTCGCCTCCGTGGACACGGCCCGGGCGGGTATCGCCAGCGGCATCAACAACGCGGCGGCCCGCGCCGCCAGCCTGCTCGCGGTGGCGGCGCTGCCGCTGCTCGCGGGCATGGGCCCGGAGGCCTACCGGTCGGCGACCGCCTTCGACGCGGCGTTCGACCGGGCCATGCCCATCTGCGCCGGCGTCCTGGTGGTCGGTGCGGCCCTGGCCTTCGCCCTGGTCCGCAGGCCGGCACCGGGCTGCGTACGCCCGGAGTGCCGTACCCACGGGAACGTGACGTCGCCGCCGATCGAGGCGGAGGGCCGTTAGGGCCTGTCGTTTGGATCATGCCGGCGTCGACAGGCCCTAGGGGCTGGCGGCTACTGCCGGCGGCGGAGCAGGGCGGTGCGCAGGTCGTGCTCGGTGATCTGGTCGGCGGGGCGGTGGAGTGTCCAGCGGTGGGTCTCGCCGCCGTCCATGGGCAGCACCTCGACGACGGTGTCCAGCGGTGGGCGGCCGAGTGCGTCACAGCCGAGTTGACGGATCACGACGGCGGTGTCGTCGTCCAGGCCGAGCAGGAAGCGCACGGCGTCCCTCAGTTCGCGCAGGTGAGGGCTCGGCCAGGCGCTTCCCGGGCGTGGTTCCGGGCGTGGTTCCGGGCGCGCGGGAGGTCCCTGTTGTCGTCCGGCCACCACCACGGCCGTCTGCCAGGTCGCGAGGAGCAGCAGCGTGCCGGTTTCGGCGAGGAGGGTGAGGGCAGCCTGCGGCGCGGGCTGCAGACCGCGCTCGGTGAACCCGAACACGCCCACCGTGCGGGAGGCTGTGAAGCCGCCGAGGGCGCCGAGCGCGACGCCGGCCGCGGCGGCCCTCAGCAGTGCGGGCGGCGTCCCCACCAGCAGCAGGGCGGCGAGGGCGAGGGAGGCACTGGCCTGGAGGAGGAACAGGGGGCCGATGACGTGGATGAAGCGGTACCCGTCTACGTAGAGCTGGGCGTGGATGTATCCGCCGGCGGCGAGCGTCGCGGCGGTCGCCCACCGCAGGGCGGGGACCGGGAGCCTTCGGATGTTCATGCCAGCCTCTGATCCTTGATGGCCAGTTCGCGGTCGCCTCGGCGGTAGCCGACGCTGCGGATGCCGAGTGCGTCCTTGAGCTGCCGGGCGGGGACGACCTGCGGGGTGGGGGCGGGGGCCCGGCCCGGTCTGGGCAGGGGGTAGGCGGTGGTGGTGGCGGAGTGGAAGGTGATGTTGCCCTCGGTCTTGGTGAACAGCTGGTGGACGTGCCCGTTGAGACAGGTCACGGAGGAGAAGCGGCGCAGCAGGGCGATGACCTTGAGGGCGTCGTCGGTGCTCCAGCCCCACTTCGGGTACATGGCGAACAGCGGGATGTGACTGAAGACCACGATGGGGGTGTCCGAGGACAGTCCGGCCAGGTCCCTGCGAACGAAGGCGATCTGGTCGTTGCCGAGGTGGCCGAGCTTCTCCAGGCTCAGGGTGTTGACCAGGGCGATGAAGTGCACGCCGTGGGTGTCGAAGCTGTACCAGCCGTCGCCGAGCGTGCCCGCGCCGAAGGCCCGCCGGTAGGCGCGGCCCGCGTCGCCGATGGAGTCGTGCTCGCCGGGCACGGTGAAGACCCGGTCCGTCTTCAGTCCCGACAACATCTGCTTGACCTGGTCGAACTGCCCGGCCGTGGACAGGTGGGTCAGGTCGCCGCTGTGCATGACGAAGTCGGGCCTGAATCCGAGCGAGTTGACCTGGTGGACCGCCTCGGTGAACGAGCCGGCCACGTCCGTGTTCGCCGGGCCCTGGAAGCCGATGTGGCTGTCGGAGACCTGCACGAACCGCAGCGTGCCGCTGCCCGCCGCGGCGGCAGCGGGGGCGGCCGCGGCGGCACCGGTGGCGGCCTCGGCGGTGCCGCCCCGGGAGTCGGCGATGTGGCTGATCACCTCTCCGCCGGCCACGGTCAGCACCACCGCGCCGCCGAACCACCCCGCGTGCCGCATGAGTTGGCGACGCGTCATGCCGTGTTCCCGGTCGGGCCGGCCGGCCTCGCCGTCCGCCGCCGCGTCGTGACTGTCGTAGGAGCTGTCGTAGTCGGTCATCGGGTCACCTCGACGGTGGCGGTCATGAACGGATGGATGGTGCAGAGGTAGGCGTAGGTGCCGGGCTTGGTGAACGTGTGGCTGTAGGTGGCGTGGGTGGCCAGGGCGGCGGAACGCAACGGACCGCCCGATCCGGTGCTGGTGACGGTGTGGGCTTCGGTGTCCTGGTTGGTCCAGGTCACCGTCGTGCCCACCGGCACCTTCAGCGCGGCCGGCGCGAAGGCGAAGTTCTTGATCGCGACGGCGGTCCCGCTCACCGGCGTGCCCGTGCCCGGGTGACTCGCGGGCATGTTCATGGCGGGCATCGACGAGGAGTGCGGCGGCGGTCCGCATGAGCTGAGGAGCCCCACCGTGCCGGCGGTGGCGAGGGCGGCGAGGGCCAGCCCGGCCGCGGCGCGGGGGCGGCGGCCTGGTGCGTGGAGGTTCGGGTGGTGTGTCTCGGTCACGTCTGATCCGTCCTTTGCCGTGTGCGTGGGGGAGATGACGAACCGCGCGTAAGTCGGTTCTTGTCCGGCTCCACGGACGGGAAGGGTCATACGGTTCGGCCTATATCCGCATTTGTTGGATTTCTTCACCGCACCGTGCGCTACAGGACAAAGAAGTGCATATGCGCGATGATCGACTTATGCCGCGGAGTTTCCGAAAGCGTGATCCAAAGGTCGATCCGGATCGCTCCGCGCGCCGTGTCTCTGGTAGAGGAACGCTTTCGACCGCGGATGAGGAGCTGCTGCGCACTCTGTACGCCGAGCACGCGGGGCCCCTGTTCCACTACGTGCTGCGACTGACATCGGGAGACCGGCAATGGGCGGAGGATGTGGTGCAGGAGACGCTGCTGCGGGCGTGGCAGCACCCCGCCGCGTTCGAGCCCGCACGCGGCCCGGCCCGGGCATGGCTGTGCACGGTGGCCCGGCATCTGGTCATCGACGCCCACCGGGCCCGGCAGGCCAGGCCGACCGAGGCCGGCGGCGAGGCGCTGGAGCGGGCCGCCCAGCAGACACCGGGCGAGGACGAGATCGAGCAGGCACTGCAGAGCTGGGCGGTTGCCGACGCCCTGCGGGCGCTGTCCCCCGATCACCGTGCGGTGCTGCTGGAGACCTACTACCGGGGGCTGACCATGGCGGAGGCCGCACAGGTGCTGGGCATTCCGCTGGGCACGGTGAAGTCGCGGACGTACTACGCCTTGCACGCGCTGCGGCTGGCGCTCCAGGAGCGGGGGATCGAACCGTGACCGTGGTGTGCGGGAGGTGGCGACCTTGAGTGCGGAGCACGACGACCTCCGGCTGGCGCTGGGCGGATACGTCCTGGGCACGCTGCCTGCGGCGGAGACGGAGCGGATGCGCGTCCACCTCGCGGAATGCGACGAGTGCCGGGCCGAACACATCCGGCTGGCCGGGCTGCCCGCGCTGCTGGCGACGGTGACCGCGGCCGAGGCCGAGGCCGCGGGCCGGGCGATGCCGGCGGCCGACGCCGACCTGGCCGACCGGCTGGTGGCCCAGGCGGCCGAGAGCGCGCAGGTCCCCTCGCCGGAGCCGCCTCGGGTGTCGACACCCCAGGTGGGTGTACTGGAGAGCCTGCTGCAGCGGGCCGCGGCCCGGCGGCGCAGGAGCCGGCGTCTGCAACTGGCCGGGGCCGCCGCCTCCCTGACGTTCGTCGCGGCTGCGGTCGGCGGCACGTGGCTGGCGGCCGTCGGATCCGTGACCAGCGAGGCGACGCCGCCCGGGGCGACCGCGCCGACCGCCTCGCGTACGTTCTCCGGAAGCGATCCGGCCACCGGCGTCTCCGCCTCGGTGAAGGTCTACCCCTCCGCCTGGGGCAGTGTCCTCCAGGTCCACGCCAAGGGGGCGCCGGCCGGAATCACCTGCCGGCTGCAGGCCGTCGGGCCCGGCGGCGCCAGGTCGGACGGCGCCACCTGGCGGGCCGGCGAATACCCTCCCGGCACCACGGTCCCAGGGGCGGTCGCCATGTCCCCGGGGGACATCGAGCACTTCGAGATCCTCGCGGGCGACGGCCAGAAGCTGGTCACCATTCGGGCGTGAGGCCAACCGTCCCGGCCCTCAACCGACTTGGCGCGTGGAAATACCGACAAAAGGTGTGAATGGCTTGAACCGTTGGGTGTGCGTCGTCCGTGGAACTGAATGAGCGCGCCCATGCAGGACCGGTACACCGACCGCCCCGACGTCCGCACCTCCACGGAAGAGCCAGAAGACCATGTTCGTGACCGATTCGCCCCACCCGGGTTCACTGCCCGGCCAGCCCTGCCACTACCAGGCGCTGCTCACCCTGCCCGCGCAGGAGGCACACGTCTCCGCCGCCCGTCACTTCGCGGCGGATCTGCTGGAGACCTGGAGCGTGCCGGCGAGCGAGCGGGACTCCGCCGTTCTCATCGTCGACGAACTCGCCGCCAACGCCGCCCAGTACGGCCGCGAGCGCATGACCCTGTCGCTCGTCCTCGACCACGGCACCCTGCACATCGTGGTCACCGACTCCGGCATGACGGTGCAGCGCCGCCCCCGCGACACGGCTCCCGACGAACACGGCCGCGGCACCGGCATCGTCCAGTACCTCGCCCAGTCGACCGAGGTCCACCAGACAACCAGCGGCCGCGAGGTCCGCGCCTGCCTGAGGTGCTCGGCATGACCGGCCCGCACGAGCCACGACACCGGGACACCGGCCGCCCCCGCGAGTGGCCCTTGGCGACCCACAAGCCGTGCCCCGTCGACGACTGCCCGGGCCCCGCCCACGACACGTCACCGTGCCGCCGCTGCGGCCCCGGCCCCGGCGTACCGGCTCCGCCGCCGGAGGCCGGGCACCGTCCCGGGCCGCAGGCCGGCGTGGGCTGATCGCGCAGTTCCCCGCGCCCCTGACGGGGCGCTGTGGTCGCGCCGGATACATAGCTGCGGGCAGTCGTGTTGCAGGCCGGCGGGGGCTGATCGCGTAGTTCCCCGCGCCCCTGACGGGGCGCTGTGGTCGCGCCGGATACATAGCTGCGGGTAGTCGTGTTGCAGGCCGGCGGGGGCTGATCGCGTAGTTCCCCGCGCTCCTTACGGGGCGCTGTGGTCGCGCCGGATACATAGCTGCGGGCAGGCGTGCCGCAGGGCGGCACGGGTGGGCGCAGCGGCACCCTGCCGGCGCCGGTGAGTGAAACCCCCCGCCCCCGGCCCCTACCCCTTCAGCTCCTCGTACGCCTCCACGCTGCTGTCCCGCAGGAACTGCCAGCACCGCTCGTACTCGTCCTTCTCACCGATCTCCCCGGCGGCCCTGCCCAGCGCAGCGAGACAACGCAGGAAGCCCTGGTTCGCCCGGTGCTCCCACGGCACCGGCCCGTGCCCCTTCCAGCCGGCCCGGCGCAGCGCGTCAAGCCCCCGGTGGTAGCCGGTGCGCGCATACGCGTACGACTCGACGACCGCGCCGCGCCCGAACGCCTCGTCGGCGAGCAACGCCCAGGCCAGGGAGAAGGTCGGGAACTTCGCCGCGACCTCGACGGGAGCCAGCGACTCCTCGTCCAGCAGGCGGTACGCCTCTTCGTTCGCCGGCAGATACGTCGGCTCCGGACCACCGAGCAGGTTCTTGTGCGTCGTCATGGCGCCAGTCTGCCACCGTCGGCAACCGCACCCCGCGCCCCGCCGTCTTCCTGAGCGCAGAGCGCCGACCCGTACGCGACGGCAGGGGGGACCACACGTGCGTGATCCGATGCCCGGCGGCCGGCCGCCGGAGGCCCAGGTCCTGGCCCGGTTCCTCACCGCCGACCCGGAGCAGTGGCCGCGGCTCGCCCCGCGGGTGACGGAGGCGGTCGGGATGGCGACGCTGGAGCGGATCGTGCACGCCACGGCCGCCCGGACCGGCGGGTTCGGCACGGTGACGGACGGTCCGGACGGGCTGATCGTCTCCGGCAGCACGGGCCGGGTGCGGGCCTGGGCCCAGGTGGCCCCCGACGGCGAACTCACCGGACTGCGCATCGAGGGCGCCCCCTACACGCCGCCCAGGCACCGGCTGCCCGTCCACCTCGCCTGGACGGTCTGCCTCGTCCTGGTCGCCGCCTGGAACGTGCTGATCCTCTGGACGGCCGCCGACCGCACCGCATGGGCCGCCGACCTGGCGACCCTCGCCGCGTTCTACGTGGTCGTCGAGGGCTGCGGCGCACCGGCGATGCAGCCCTGGCCGCTCAGACGCGCGGTCGAGGCGGGCGCCGTCGCCGCGCTCGCCTCGGCGTGGCGGCTGCCGGGACTGCCGGCCGGAGACGGCCTGACCGGCCTCGCCGTCGGGCTGGTCCTCCTCACGGGGGCCTGCTGGCTGGTCACCGCCGCCCGGCTGCACCGCCGGCGGGCCGCCCTGTCCCGGCCGCTGCGGTTCCCGCTGGAGGGCGCCTGGTACGTCGTACAGGGCGGCGGCCCGGCGGTGAACCACCACGCCCGGGTGCCCGAGCAGCGCGCCGCCCTCGACCTGGTCGCGCTCGGCCGGTACGGCACCCGCACCCGGCCCGGCCGCGACCTGACCGCGTACGCGGCCTACGGGCGCCCGGTCCTTTCCCCCTGCGACGGCAGGGTGGTCTCCGCGGCCGACGGCGTCGCCGACCAGCGGCCGGGGGAGATCCGCTACCAGCCGCCGTACGGCAACCACGTCTTCCTCGACACCGGCCGGGAGATCGTGAAACTCGCCCATCTGCGCCCCGGCTCGGTGACCGTGGCCGAGGGGGACACGGTCCGGGCGGGCCAGGTGCTCGGCGAGGTCGGCAACAGCGGCAACAGCACCGAGCCCCATCTGCACCTGCACGCGGAACGCGACGGGATCGGCCTCGACCTGGAGTTCGAGGGAGTGTCCGGGCGGCTGTACCGGGGGCGGACGGTCCGCGGCAGGGCCTAGGCGGTGGCCTGGGCGTGGCCCGGGCGGGACCACCGGACGGGGGTCTCCGGCAGGCGGGCCTTGCCGGATCCGGGTTACGTTGCGGAAGATGCCGGTGGGGACCGGGGCCCCCGTGTCGGCATCGGCAGGGGCGGACCGCTACCCGGAGTACAACAGGAGACAGCGATGTCCCAAGAGGCTCTCGAAACGAACGAGCCCGAGACCCCGCATCTCGACTTCGCCGGCACGACCCCCTACGAGGACTACGTCAAGGCGGACGTGCTCACCCATCTCCAGCACACCCTCTCCGACGATCCCGGAGAGATGGTCTTCCTGGTCACCACCCAGGTGATGGAGCTGTGGTTCACCGTCATCGTCCACGAGTGGGAGACGGCCGCGGCGGCGCTGCGCGGCGACGACATCCCCACCGCGGTCGCCGCGCTGAAGCGTTCCACCCGCGAACTGGAGGCGCTGAACGCCTCCTGGAAGCCGCTCGGCCAGCTCACCCCCGCGCAGTTCAACTCCTACCGCTCCGCCCTCGGCGAGGGCTCCGGCTTCCAGTCGGCGATGTACCGGCGGATGGAGTTCCTGCTCGGCGAGAAGTCCGCGTCCATGCTCGTCCCGCACCGCGGCGCGCCCCGCGTCCACGCGGAACTGGAGAAGGCGCTGCACGAGCCGAGTCTGTACGACGAGGTGGTGCGGGTGCTGGGGCGGCGGGGGTATCCGATCCCGGACGCGGTGCTGGTGGAACGTGACATATCACTGCCATATACACCTTCCGACGCCGTCGAGGCCGCCTGGACCGCCGTCTACTCCGGAGCCGAGGACGCCGACCTCGCCCGGCTCGGCGAGGCGCTGACCGACGTCGCCGAGCTCGTCTGGCGCTGGCGCAACGACCACCTGGTCGCCACCCGCCGGGCCATGGGCGCCAAGCCCGGCACCGGCGGCTCGGCCGGGGTCGCCTGGCTGGAGAAGCGGGCCCGCAAGAACGTGTTCCCGGAGCTGTGGACGGCGAGGTCCCATGTCTGAGCTGGCACTGAGGGCGGAGAAGGCGGACGCGTCGGACGAACTGGCCGGCGTGCGCGACCGCTTCGTCCTCGACGAGGTCGTCTACCTCGACGGCAATTCCCTGGGCGCCCTGCCCGCGCACGTCCCCGGCCGGGTCGAGGACGTGGTCCGGCGGCAGTGGGGCGAGCTGCGGATCCGGTCCTGGGACGAGAGCGGCTGGTGGACGGCGCCGGAGCGGATCGGCGACCGGATCGCCCCGCTGGTCGGCGCGGCGGACGGGCAGATCGTGGTCGGCGACTCGACAAGTGTCAACGTCTTCAAGGCACTTGTCGGCGCTGTACGGCTGGCCGGGGCGGGCCGCGACGAGATCCTGGTCGACGCGACGACGTTCCCCACGGACGGCTACATCGCCGAGTCGGCGGCCCGGCTGACGGGCTGCACGCTGCGCCCGCTCACCCCCGCCGAGGTCCCGGCGGCACTCGGCGACCGTACCGCCGCCGTACTGCTCAACCACGTCGACTACCGCACCGGCCGCCTCCACGACCTGCCGTCCCTCACCGCCGCCGTCCGCGCGGCCGGTGCCGTGGCCGTCTGGGACCTGTGCCACAGCGCGGGTGCCCTGCCGGTGGGCCTCGACGAGCACGGGGTCGACCTGGCGGTCGGCTGCACCTACAAGTACCTGAACGGCGGCCCGGGTTCACCGGCGTACCTGTACGTACGACGGGAGTTGCAGGACCGCTTCGACTCCCCGCTGCCCGGCTGGAACTCGCACGCCGAGCCCTTCGGGATGCGGTCGGCGTACGAACCGGCCGCAGGTGCGGTACGCGGCCGCGTCGGCACCCCGGACATCCTCTCCATGCTCGCTCTGGAGGCCGCTCTGGAGGTGTGGGACGGGGTGCCGGTGTCGGCCGTACGCGCCAAGTCGCTGGCCCTGACGGACTTCTTCCTGGAGTGCGTCGAGGCGTATCTGCCGGCGGGCCGCGTGGAGTGCCTGACCCCGGTGGCCCACGAGGAGCGCGGCAGCCAGGTCGCGCTGCGCTGTGCCGACGCCGGGGACGTGATGAAGCGGCTGATCGAGCGGGGTGTGGTCGGGGATTTCCGGCACCCGGACGTGCTCCGCTTCGGCTTCACCCCGCTGTACGTCGGTTTCGCGGACGTGGAGCGGGCGGCGCGGGTGCTGGGGGAGGTGGCGGGAGGGGCCTCCGCCTGGTGACATGACGACATAGCGATCCCCGGGCAGGGACCGGGACGGTACAGAACCGAGCAATCCTCACCGTGCGTGACATCCGCGTGTCCCCGCACGTCATCGGGCTGATACCGTCCCGGCCAGCGGCCGAATTCCCCACCTGGTCCGCCAAACTCATTACGCCGCTGAGAGGTTGGAGCATGCCGGACGACGACGCAGCAGCCCGGGCCGCGGCCGAGGAGGAGTCGGCCTTCTCGCACCCGCACGTCGCGCCCGACATCACGGCCGCGTACGGTGACCATCCCGACCAGGTGATCGACTTCTACGCCCCGCGTGCCGACGATCCTCTGGTCCCGCTGGTGGTGGTCCTGCACGGGGGCGCGTGGCGGGCGCCGTACGACCGCGGCCACATCACCCCGTTCGCCGACTACCTGGCCCGGCGCGGGTTCGCGGTGGCCAACGTCGAGTACCGGCGCGGTGCCGCGCTCCCCGCGCAGGGCGGTACGGCCCCGGTGGCGGGCCGCTGGCCGGACACCTTCGACGACGTGGCGGCCGCGCTGGACGCCCTGCCGGCCCTGGTCCGCGAGGCGGTGCCGCGGGCGGACCTGCGCCGCACGGTCCTCACCGGCCACTCGGCGGGCGGTCACCTGGCGCTGTGGGCGGCGGCACGGCACGTCCTCCCGGCGGACGCCGGGTGGCGCACCTCCGGTCCGGCGCCGCTGCGGGGTGTCGTGGCCCTGGCCCCGATCGCGGACTTCGCGATGGCCGAGAAGCTGGACGTCTGCGGCAACGCGGCGCTTCAACTCCTGGGCGGGGAGGAGAAGTTCACCGACCGCCAGCGCTACGCCGACCCGGCGCTGCTGCTCCCGACCGGCATCGCGACCACCCTGGTCCAGGGCCGTACGGACGTGGTCGTCCCGCAGGCGGTCGCCGAGTCCTACGCGGAGGCGGCGGCGAAGGCGGGCGAGGTGGTGGGCCTGACGCTCCTGGAGGACGTCGGCCACTTCCCCCTCATCGACCCGGCCGCGGACGCCTGCGCGGTGGTGGCGGAGGAGATCGCCCAACTGGCCTGGTGACAGCCCACCCCCGAGCCTCCCCCGCATACCCGTAGTACCTGAGAGCTACCTCCCAGGTTCGCTCCCGGGCGGGACGCGAACGACACGGCCCGCTCCGTAATTTCCCGATCAGACAAGCCCGACGGCCGGGCGGACTGAGCGGGGGGACCGACCATGACGGCGGCGACGGGGGAGCGGCAGAAGCAGGACCGGGCGTACTGGCGAGGGAGGCTGCGCCGCACCCTTCTCGCCACTCTCCTCACCGTCGCCGTGGTCCTCCCCCTCTCCGCGGCCACCCGGCCCCAGATCCCCGCCCCACCCCCGGCCACCCTCACCACCCCCCTCACCCCGGCCACCCTCACCACCGCCTACCAGGCCAACCGCGACAACGCCGCCGAAGCCGCCCGCATGGCCGCCGCCGACGGAGACGTCTCCCGCGCCGCCGCCGACCGCGCCCTCGCGTCCCCCTCCCGTCACCTCCTCCGCTTCGACGCCCGAGGCACCGGCCAGGCCACCGAGGTCTTCGGCGACCTGGCGCACGCGACCCGCGTCGCCGTCCTCGTCCCCGGCTCGGACACCACCCTCGACACCTACGCCCGCTTCCACACCATGGCGGCGTCCCTGTACCGACGCCTCACCCAGGAGCGCCCCCGGACCAGAACCGCCGTCATCGCCTGGCTCGGCTACCGGACCCCCGCCACGATCAGCACCACGGTCCTCACCCCGGGCCGAGCCGACCAGGCGGCCCCGCACCTGCGCGAGTTCATCCGCGAGCTCCGCACCCTCACCGCCCCCGGGCCGGCGGCCTTCGCCCTCCTCTGCCACTCCTACGGCACGGCGGTCTGCGCCCGTGCCGCCCCCACCCTCACCGGCCTCGGCGTCACCGACATCGCCCTGGTCGGCAGCCCCGGTACCGGCGCCGACTCGGCCGCGGACCTGCACACCTCCGCCCGGATCTGGGCGGCCAGAGGAGCCGGCGACTGGATAGCCGAGGTCCCGCACCTCCATGTCGATCTCTTCGGCACGACCGTCGGCTTCGGCACCGACCCCGTGTCCCCGTCCTTCGGCGCCCGCGTCTTCGCGGCGGGCCCCGGCGGCCACAGCGACTACTTCACCCCGGGCTCGGCCTCCCTGGCCAACCTCGCCCGGATCGTCCTCGGCGAGACAACGGAGGTCACCCGTGCGTAAGCCGCCGATGCCCCGGCTCCCGAACCGCATACGACACCTCGCCCACCGCATCGACACCGCCACCCCACCCGACCGCGACCGCGCCGTGGACGCCCTCCGCGCGGTCGCCGTCCTCGGCGTGGTCCTGGGCCACTGGCTGGTCACGGCACTGGTGGCGGACGGCGGCGAACTGCACACCGGCAGCCCCCTCCAGCACCTGCCGTGGCTGGCCCCGATCTCCTGGCTCTTCCAGACCCTCGCCGTGTTCTTCCTGGTCGGCGGCCACGTCGCCACGCGCAGCTACGCCACCGCCCAGGCCAAGGGCACCCCCTACCACCGCTGGCTGACGGCCCGCCTGTCCCGGCTCTTCACACCGGTGGCCGCGCTCCTCGCCCTCTGGACGATCGCGACCACCGCCCTCCTCCTGTCCGGCACCGACGTCACCACCGTCCACACCCTGGCCAAACTCGCCCTGTCCCCGCTCTGGTTCCTCGTCGTCTTCGCGGCCCTGACGGCGGCGACTCCCCTCGTCACCCGGCTCAACCCCCTGTGGCCGCTGGCCGTCGTCCTCCACGTGGACCTGCTCCGCTTCGGCTTCGGCGCCCCGCCCGGCGTCGGCTGGGTGAACCTGGCGGCGGGCTGGCTGGTGCCGTACTCCCTGGGCGCCGCCTGGACCCGCGGCGAACTGGACCGCCCGCGTGCAGGCTGGGTGCTGCTCGTCGGCGGTACGGCGGCGACGGCCGGTCTCGTCGCCTGGGCGGGCTACCCGGCGTCGATGGTCGGCGTCCCCGGCGCGTCCGTCTCCAACCTGGACCCGCCCACCCTGGCCGCCGTCACCTTCGGCCTGGCGCAGTGCGGCCTCGCCCTGCTCCTGCGCGAGCGGCTGCGCCGTGCGATGCGCCGCCCGCTCGCCTGGGCGGCGGTGGCCTTCGTGAACCTCTCCGCGATGACGATCTTCCTCTGGCACCAGACGGCCCTGATGGCGACCACGGCCACCGGCCTCCTGCTCGGCCGCCTTCCCGGCCTCCACACACCCCCCGACGACCTCACCTGGGTCGCGGCCCGCCTGCTCTGGCTGCCGGTCTTCGCCCTGACGCTCGGTATCTGCTGGGCGGCGTTCCACACCTACGAGCGCGGCCGCCCCCGGACCCGCTCGCGCGTCGTCCGGACCCGCTCCTCGTCCGATCGGGCGACCCCGGCGGAAGCCCGCCATGTCTAGGCTGACCGCTGTGACGGAGACGGGGGCCCGGCGGCCGGAGTGGATCGGGATCGGCCGCGTGCTGCGCTGGCTGCGGACACTCCGCGACGACCTGTGCACCGCCCGCCTCGACCCGCTGCCCCCCTCCGTATGGCTGCGCTGGCTGCCGCACGGCGTGCTGTGCCTGGCGGCGTTCGGCATCACGGTCGGCGGCATCGCACAGCTCTCGGACAACGGGCACCTGGGTCCCGGTCTCGCCTCTCTGCTCGGATTCGCGCCGGGCGGCGCAGTGGTCCTCGCGATGTGGCGGCCCGTCCCGGCATGGTGGTTGTCGACGGCGGCCACGCTGGTCGGTGCCGTCATGCTGCACGGCCGGCTGGGCATGACGGCGCAGGTCCCCTTCACCTGGCCCTGGACCGTGGCCGGGATGATCGCGCACCTGCTGGTCCTGCTCCTGCTCACGCTGCGGGTCCGCGCCCGGGTGGCCGTCGAGGCCCTGGCCGTGACCGTGGTGGTCACCTGGCTCCTCGACGGTGTCTGGGGTGCGCCGCCGCACCAGTCCACCTCGGTGGTGACCGTCGTCCTGTCTGCGATCGTCGTGGCGCTCGGCACGGCGCTGCGGGGCCGCCGCGAGGCACGCGCGGAACTCGGCCGCCAGGCCTCGCTCACCGAGGAGGAGCGGGCCCGGCGCACCCTGCTGGAGGAGCGCAGCCGGATCGCGCGCGAGCTGCACGACGTGGTCGCCCACCACATGTCGGTCATCTCCATCCAGGCCCAGGTCGCTCCACACCTTGTGGAAAACCCTTCGGACGAGCTCCGGGAGAACCTCGACGGCATCCGGCAGAACGCGCTGGAGGCACTGACGGAACTGCGCAGAGTGCTGGGCGTCCTGCGCTCGGAGAGCCCCGACGAGGACGCGCCCGACGGCTCCGGGACCGGCCTGCACAGCCCGCAGCCCACCCTGGACCGGCTGGACACGCTGGTCGAGAACACCAGGGCGGCCGGTCTGGCCGTCACCGCCCGGATCAACGGCGAGCGGCGTCCGATGCAGTCGGGCGTGGAGCTGTCGGCGTACCGGATCGTGCAGGAGGCGCTGAGCAATGTGCTGCGGCACGCGCCGGGGGCGACCGCCCATGTCGAGATCGAGTACATCCCCTACGGACTCCTGGTGTCCGTGGCGAACTCCCGGCCGACCCGGCCCGCGCCGCCGTCGCCGGGCGCCGGGCACGGACTGCTCGGCATGCGGGAGCGGGCCGCGATGCTCGGCGGTTCGCTGACGGCGGGCCCCGGGCCGGGCGGCGGCTACCGGGTCTTCGCGGAGCTCCCGGCCGCCGCTCCCGGCGCCCGACCGGTGCCCGGCCCCACCCCGGAACCCACCAGCGGCACGACCCGTGCCCCCGAACCGAAGGACGACCGCGCATGACGAGCAGCAGTGGCAACCCCATCCGGGTGGTCATCGCCGACGACCAGCAGATGGTCCGGCAGGGCTTCACCGTGCTGCTGAACGCCCAGCCCGGCATCGAGGTGGTCGGCCAGGCGGTGGACGGCCTGGACGCGGTGGCCAAGGTCGCCGAGCTCACCCCGGACGTCGTTCTCATGGACATCCGGATGCCCGAGCTCGGCGGCATCGAGGCCACCCGCCGGATCACCCGTGAACTCCCGCACATCAGGGTGCTGGTGCTCACCACCTTCGACCTGGACGAGTACGTGTACGAGGCGTTGCGGGCGGGCGCGTCCGGGTTCCTGCTCAAGGACGCGTCCGCGGACAAACTGGCGGAGGCGGTGCGGGTGGTGGCGGCCGGCGACGCACTGCTCGCGCCCGGCGTCACCCGGCGGCTGATCGCCCAGTTCTCCCAGCTGGACGGGGGCGGGGTACGGGCCCCGCTGAAGACGCGCGTCGGTGATCTGACCGAGCGGGAGACGGAGGTCCTCGCGCTGATCGCGCAGGGCCTGTCGAACGCGGAGATCGCCGAGCGGCTGGTGGTCGCCGAGCAGACCGTGAAGACGCATGTGGGCCGCATCCTGGTGAAGCTGGGCCTCAGGGACCGCACCCAGGCCGCGGTGTTCGCCTACGAGTCCGGGCTGGTACGGCCCTCCGGTTACTGACCGGCACCGGCTTCCCGCTGCTCCGCGTAGGACCTGAGTAGTACCTGAGAAGGATGCCCGAGGACCCACCTCACTGGTGACGACGGCTACCCCCGCCTCCGCCTACGGTCGTGTACGTGACCGAGACGACCCACACGCAGCCGCTGCCGCCGGAGCAGCCGGACGGCGCGTTCGAACCGTACAAGCCGCGCAGCCCGGAGGTCCGGGCGGCGCTGGATGCCCTGCGCAGGCTGCGCCAGGACCTGTTCCAGGACGCCTTCGCGTACCGGCCGCTGCCCCCGATGAGCATGGACCGCCCGTTCATCCGCCACCTCCCCGTCCGGTGGCGGGAGTACGCGGTCTGGACCCCGCACCTGGTGGTGGCCGCGGCCGGCGCGGTGGCGCTGCTGGCGTCCGTCACGGACCGTCCGCAGGGGGAGTTCGGGGCCCTGGTGTCGGGACTGTTCGCGCTGGGGCCGGTGCTGCTCACGCTGGCGCGCCCGGTCGCCGCGTTCTGGCTGTCCCTGCTCGGGACCTGGGTCAGCGCCGTGCTGGGCAGCGCCTGGGACGAGTGGCCCTGGGCGCCGGGCAACTTCTTCTCCCACCTGGTGGTGCTCACGGTGGTCGCCGTCCGCACCCGGCCGCGGACGGCGGCCTGGATGTGGGTGATCACCGGGCTCTTCGGCTTCACGGCCGTCTCGGTCTTCGGCTCGGGCCACTACGGCAACAACGTCGCCCCGATGCTGGTCGCCTCCGCGATATCCATGCTCGTCGCCACCGTCCGGCAGATCCGCCGGGAGGCCGAGCAGACGGTGACCGCGCAGCAGACGGAGACCGCGCACGAGCGGTCCCGGCGCACCCTGCTGGAGGAGCGCAGCACGATCGCCCGCGAGCTGCACGACGTGGTCGCCCACCACATGTCGGTGGTCGCCATCCAGGCGGAGGCCGCTCCCTACCGCGTCGAGAACCCGCCGCCGGAGCTGGAGAAGGCGTTCGCCACGATCCGGGAGAACGCGGTGGCCGCGCTCACCGAACTGCGCCGCGTCCTCGGCGTGGTCCGCGCCGAGGACTACGAGGCGCCGGACGCCCCGCAGCCCACCCTCGCCGACCTGGACGCG
The DNA here is from genome assembly GCF_053611985.1 of Streptomyces sp. NPDC054770. Lineage (NCBI taxonomy): Bacteria > Bacillati > Actinomycetota > Actinomycetes > Kitasatosporales > Streptomycetaceae > Streptomyces > Streptomyces sp. NPDC054770. The sequence continues at coordinate 155,348 of NZ_JBSHBL010000001.1, read as the reverse complement.
CTGCTCGCCAATGTGCGGGAGGCGGGCCTGGGCGTCGACAAGACGGTGACGGGCGCGGTCCGTGAACTCCCGCAGGGGGTGGAGCTGTCGGCGTACCGCATCGTCCAGGAGGCGCTGAGCAACACCCTGCGGCATGCGCCGGGGGCGGGCGCCCGCGTGGAGATCGGTTATGTCATCGGCGGCCTGGGCCTGCGCGTCGTCAACGGCCCGCCGCCGCAGCCCGCCCTCGTCAAACCGTCCCCCGGCGCCGGCCACGGCATCACGGGCATGCGGGAGCGGGTCGCCATGCTGAACGGCGAGATGACGGCGGCCGCCACGTCCGAGGGGGGCTACGAGGTGACGGTGTTCCTTCCGGTCGCCGCCGGCACCGGCGAAGGTGACGCATGACCGTCGGCACCATCCGCGTACTGATCGCGGACGACCAGATGATGGTGCGTGAGGGCTTCTCGGTCCTGCTGAACGCGATGCCGGACATCGAGGTCGTCGGCGAGGCGGTCAACGGCCGGGAGGCGGTGGACCGGGTCCGTGAACTCGCCCCCGACGTGGTCCTGATGGACATCCGCATGCCCGAGCTGAACGGCATCGAGGCGACCCGCGAGATAGTCGCCGCCGACACCACGGCGAAGGTCCTGGTCCTGACCACCTTCGACCTCGACGAGTACGTCTACCAGGCCCTGCGCGCCGGAGCCTCCGGCTTTCTCCTCAAGGACGCCTCGGCCCGCCAGCTCGCCGACGGCGTGCGGGTGGTGGCCGCCGGCGAGGCCCTGCTGGCCCCCTCGGTCACCAAGCGCCTGATCACGGAGTTCTCGAAACTCTCCGGCCCCTCGCGGCTGATGCCCACGGCCCAGGCGGCCTACGGCGACCTCACCGACCGGGAGACGGAGGTCCTGGTCCTCATCGCCCAGGGCCTGTCCAACGCGGAGATGGCCGAACGGCTGGTGGTGGCCGAGTCGACCGTGAAGACCCACGTCAGCCGGATCCTGGTGAAGCTGGGCCTGCGGGACCGTACCCAGGCGGCGGTGTTCGCGTACGAGGCGCGGCTGGTGACGCCGGGCTAGGGCACATGCCACGTGCACGGTCATCGAGCACGGTCGTTGTTGCGATTCGATCGCGGGTGGTATTGCTGTGGACACGGTGTGATCCAGTTGTGTTTGAATGGTGAAGGAATCGGCCAGGTGGCTGATTCCAGCCGCCCGTTGCCACGGCCGACACCCCCCTCCCCGTCCCGTTTCGCGCGAAGAAAGTTGCCGCGATGACCGCTGACGTGTCCGAGTTCCACTACGGCCTGATAACTCCGATAGCCGCCTACCTGATGGCGTTCCTGGGCTCCGTGCTGGCCCTGCGCTGCACGACCCGCTCGCTCGCCCGCAGGCGAGGTGAGAAGAGGATGGGCTGGCTGGCCCTGGGCGCGGTCGCCCTCGGCTGCGGCATCTGGACCATGCACTTCGTCGCGATGATCGGCTTCAGCGTGGGCGGCACGGCGGTGAGTTACGACGCGGGCAGGACGCTGCTGAGCCTCTTCGTCGCCATCGCGGTGGTCGCCGTCGGCGTCTTCCTGGTCGGCTACCGCGGCTCGGACCCCGTCACCCTGGGAACCGCGGGTTTCATCACCGGTGTCGGGGTGGCGGCGATGCACTACCTCGGCATGAGCGCGATGCACACCGGTGGCACCACGCAGTACGACACCACGGTCGTCGTCCTCTCCGTGGTGATCGCCGTGGTCGCCGCGACCGCCGCGCTCTGGGCGGCGGTGTCGATCAGAACGGTGTGGGCGACCGTCGGGGCCGCCCTGGTGATGGGCGCGGCCGTGTCGACCATGCACTACACCGGAATGGCCGCGGTGAGCGTCCACCTGACCCAGATGCAGGCGAACACCGAGTCGTCGACCAGCCTGCTGTCCTTCCTGCTGGTCATGCTGGCCGGCCCGGTGGCGGCCCTGGTCCTGGCGGCGGCGGTCGTCATGTTCGACCCCGAGGTCGTCGGCGGCCAACGCGACTGGACCGACCCCACCCCCGCCACCGCCCTCCCGGCCCCGCCCCTCTGGCCCCCCACCAACCACCAGCCGGAGACCCTGGGGGACCGGCGTTACATGTGACGTCGGATCTGTCACGCCGCGGCAAGTTCGCACCACACGTACTCGCCCCGGTCGCCGAACCCCGACAGCGGCTGCCCGGCCAGAGGCCGGAGCAGGCCCGCCGGTGACCCCGCTCTGTCACGCGGCTGAAGGGCAGGGCGCTCAGGGTCATCCCGGCCGCACCGATCCACAGCGTGGCCGCCGGGCCGAACGTGGAGCCCGAGGCGCCGCCCAGGAGGCCGCCCAGGGGGATGCCGGCCCAGGAGACGAAGCGGGCCGTCGCGTTCGTCCGGCCCAGGAGGCGGTCCGGGGTGAGGGTCTGGAGGAGGCTCGACTGGGCCACCACGCGGATGACTCCGCCGAGGGAGAGGGCCGCGAGCCCGGCCGCGGCCACGTACAGGCTCCAGCCCGGCCGGGCCGGCGCCATCAGCGCCGTCGGCGGGCAGGTCAGCAGCGGGGCGAGCCAGATGACCGGCCGTTGGCCGACCCGGCGCGCGGTCTCGGCCGCCAGCAGCGCGCCCAGCAGCGCACCGCACCCCATCCCCGACAGGATCAGGCCGACGCCGAAGGACGAGAGCCCGATCGCCCGCTCCAGGTGGACCAGCAGCATGGCCTGGTACATGACCAGGAAGAGGTTGAACATCGCGTCCCCGAGGACGATGGCGCGCAGGGCGGGATGCCCGAGGACGAACCGCAGGCCGGCACCGATGTCCCGGCCCAGCCGCGGGCGTTCGGCCTTCTCCGGGCGCTCCTCCCGCCCGCGGATCCCGGTCGCGAGCAGACCCGACAGGGCCATCCCCAGCGCACTCGCCAGCAGCGTCGCCGGCGCGCCGACCCCGCCGACCAGTGGTCCCGCGACCGCCGGGCCGCCGATGGAGGTCACCGAGCGGACCGCCGAGATTCTCGCGTTCCCCTCGACGAGGCGGGGCCGGCCCACCAGGCCCGGCAGGTAGCTGACGTAGGCGACGTCGAAGAAGACGGTCAGTACGCCATGGGCCAGTGCGACGGCGCAGAGCCACCAGAACGTGAGCCGGCCCGCCCACCAGGCCGCCGGCACGGTCAGCAGCATCAGCGCCCGCGCGAGATCGGTGCCGATCAGCACCGGCCGTTTCCGTATCCGGTCCAGCCACGCGCCCGCCGGCAGCCCCACGAGCAGCGAGCCGGCCGTGGTCAGCGCGGTCAGCAGTCCGACCTGGAACGCGGTGGCGTCCAGGGCCGTGATCGCGACCAGTGGCAGCGCCAGGAAGAGGACGCGGTCACCGAGTTGACCGAGGGCGGTGGCGGCGAGGAGGCGGCGGAAGTCGGGGTCGCGCAGGAGGCCGCCGGAACCGGGGCTGTCCATCTCTACCGGTCCACCGCGAACTCGTAGACGACCTCACGGCGGACGTCCGGGATGACGATGTCGGCGGTCTCCACCGGCCGCCCGCCGGTGTCGTAGATGGTCCGCTCGATCGCGAGCACGAGGTCTCCGGCGGCGATCCCGAGCAGGTTCGCCTGTGCCTGGGTGGCACGGGCCGGGCGCGGCAGTTCGACCACCGTCTCGACGGTCACGCCGATGGACCGCATCCGTTCGACCACGCCCCGGCCCGCGAGCGGGCCGCGCTCGGGCAGGACGACCGGGGTGCCGCCCGTGAGGGCCAGCGGCTCCCAGGACTCGGAGAGCTGCACGGGCACGCCGTCGGCGAGGAACTCGTAGTGCGTGCGTACACAGGGGTCACCGGCGGACACGGCGAGCCGCTCGGCGATGTCCTCGGGGGCCGGGACCCGTACCTCGCTGTGCGCGTCCCAGGTGCCCGCCCGGCCCCGCTCCGTCAGGGCGGCGAGCGAGCGGTCGGGGCGCCGGGAGCGGACCATCCGCAGCCGCTCGCGAGGCACCCGCACGTACGTCCCCGACCCGGCCCGCCCGTCCAGGAGCCCGTCGGCGATCAGCAGGTCCACCGCGCGCTGTACGACGTTGCGCCCGACCCCGTACTCCTCGGCGAGCCGCGCCCGGGACGGCAGCCGGTCCCCGATCCGCCACTCGCCCGCGACGATGCGTACCCGCACCGCCTCGGCGACGGCCAGGTAGGGCGCTTCCCGGGGCATCTGCGGCCCTCCACTCTGTCGTTGCGGACGGAGTCGGCAAGCTACTGCCCCCGCCGGAAGCTGCTGGAGCAGGATCACGTTCCGTCGATCACTTCGGGCCCGGTGAAACCGCTCCGCCATTCGGGTGAAGGCCCAGCTCGCAGCCTGTTGGCGGACCGCACGCCCCCCGCTACACCAAAGATCATGATCAAGCACCTGGAGCGCGGCTGTGACCCGAGCGAACACGCGGGCATCAACTTCCGCGACTGGCCCGTACGCCTGGCAGTACTGGAACCTGCCCGGCGCCTGAGCGCTGAGACACCCCTGGTCAGGAGGGGGACCGGCGGTCTAACGTCCGTCCATGGCAGCCTTCGACCCCTGGGACCCGGACTTCCTGGCCGACCCGTACCCCTCCTACGCCGAGCTCCGAGCCCGGGGCCGTGTGCAGTACTTCGAGCCCACCGACCAGTGGCTGGTTCCGCGGCACGCCGACGTCTCGGCGCTGCTGCGGGACCGGCGGCTGGGGCGGACGTACCAGCACCGGTTCACGCACGACGACTTCGGGCGGACCGCGCCCGCGCCGGAGCACGAGCCGTTCCACACGCTCAACGACCACGGCATGCTCGACCTCGAACCGCCGGACCACACCCGCATCCGCCGCCTGGTGTCGAAGGCGTTCACCCCGCGCACGGTCGAGCGGCTCAGGCCGTACGTGGCCCGGCTCGCCGGAGAGCTCGTCGACGGGCTGGTCCGGGACGGCGGCGGCGACCTGCTCGCCGATGTCGCCGAGCCGCTCCCCGTCGCCGTCATCGCCGAGATGCTGGGCATCCCGGAGGCGGACCGCGCCCCGCTGCGCCCCTGGTCGGCGGACATCTGCGGGATGTACGAGCTGAACCCGTCCGAGGAGACGGCGGCGAGGGCGGTCCGGGCCTCGGTCGAGTTCTCCGACTACCTGCGGGAGCTCATCGCCGAGCGGCGCAAGGAGCCCGGCGACGACCTGATCTCCGGGCTCATCGAGGCGCATGACGAGGGCGACCGGCTCACCGAGCAGGAGATGATCTCCACCGCCGTCCTGCTCCTCAACGCCGGTCACGAGGCGACCGTCAACGCCACGGTCAACGGCTGGTACGCCCTCTTCCGTAACCCCGCCCAGCTCGCTGCCCTCCGCGCCGACCACTCCCTGGTCCCCACCGCGATCGAGGAGCTGATGCGCTACGACACCCCGCTCCAGCTCTTCGAACGCTGGGTGCTGGACGAGATCGAGATCGACGGGACCACGATCCCGCGCGGCGCCGAGATCGCCATGCTCTTCGGCTCCGCCAACCACGACCCCGACGTCTTCCAGAACCCCGACCGCCTCGACCTGACCCGCCGCGACAACCCGCACATCTCCTTCAGCGCCGGCATCCACTACTGCATCGGAGCACCGCTGGCCCGCATCGAACTGGCCGCCTCCATGACGGCCCTGCTGGACCGCGCGCCGACCCTGACCCTGGCGGCGGAACCGGACCGGAAGCCGAACTTCGTGATCCGGGGGCTGGAGGGGCTGCGGGTGACGGTGGGCTAGCCGGCGAGGCGGGAGAGCTGGGCGGAGGCCCAGATCCCGCTCCCCCCGAAGGCGGCGATGGTCCCGCCGCCGACCACTCGGTCAAAGGCGTCCCCCGACGTGTTCAGCGCGACGAGTGGTCCGAGAACGAGCAGGGCAAGACCGCCGAGCAGGGTTACGAGCATGCCGGCGGTCAGGACGATCGTCGCCTGGCCCGGTGTCAGGCCCGAACGGCCCTCTTCGAGGAGAAGACCGGCGGTCAAACCGATCAGGAACACGGCGGCGGCAAGTGCGATCAGCGCCAGCCAGGGGTGACCCGTCACGGCACTGACGACGGCTCCGGCAAGGCAGATGGCGCCGACGCCGACTCCGCCGAGGCCGTAGGGCAGTGGACTGTCCTCGGCAAGTTCGGAGACGAGTGCCACCAGCAGGACCAGCCCCCGCAGGACCGCCAGGATCAGGGCACCCCCGGCGCAGAGGACCACATACCAGAAGGCGGCGACGAGGGAGAGGAGCGCGATCGCCGCCCCGATTGTCAACAACCCGCACCAGAGCCACACCAGCCACGCGTGATCGCTGTCCGAGGAGTCGTCACCGACGATGAACCCCGAGACCGTCACCACCAGGCCCACCACGAACAGCGCCAAGGCCACGACACCGTGCGCTGTCGACGCCGACGAGTCCTGCACCGAGGCGGCGACGAGCATGCCGGCTGACCGTGCCTTCACAGAACCCCCCGCATGACGAGGAAGAGCACCGCCCCGAACCCTCCGACGGCCGCGCCCACCAACAGCGTGTCCCGCGTATCGCGCGTCAGACGCATGTCACGCAGTAGACCACCGCTTGCCGCCAACTGCCCTGCCCTGGACGGCTTTTGTGCCGTGCTGCGAACGGTTGCACCCCCATCCGCCCCTCAGCCCGTGAGGTCCCGCCTCCGCAGCCCCGCCAGCCCCCCGCCCGCCAGCACCGCTGCCAGCCCGAGCAGGATCGCCACCGGCCCCCACTCCATCCCCCCGCCCGGCAGCTTCGGCAGGTGGCCGAAGGGGGAGAGGTCCAGGACGAGTTGCGGGGCGTCCAGGGCCGGGCCCACCCAGCCGATGAGGAGGACTGCCACGGCGACTCCCCAGGACGCGGGGGCACAGACCCGGGGTGCCACGCCGTACAGGAGCAGCGCCAGGCCGCCGATCAGCCACACGGCCGGGAGCTGCACCAGGCAGGCTCCCAGGATCGGGCCCACCTGCTTCCCGTAGCCGACGGCGAGACCCGCCCCCGCGAGGAGCATGATCAGGGCCGCGCCGCCGAAGGCGATCGTCAGGTGGCCGGCCGCCCAGCGCAGGCGGCTCACCGGGCAGGCGAGGAGGGGTTCGGCGCGGCCCGAGGTTTCCTCCGCGTTCAGGCGGAGGACGGACCCGACCACGTACAGCGCGGCGACCAGGCCCAGCATCCCGGTCATCGAGGCGAGGAACGCGTCCGTCAGCCCGCTGCGGCCGCCCATCCGCTCGACGATCTGACGGGCGTTGTCGTTGTCGCCGACCAGGTCGGCCGCCCCCTGGGTCAGGCCGCCGAAGACCACGCCGGCCAGGAAGAAGCCCAGCGACCAGCCGAGCACCGTGCCCCGCTGGAGCCGCCGGGCGAGCGCGGCGGCGGAGCCGAGGCGGCCGGTGGCCGGGCCGGGGCGGGTGGGGAAGAAGCTCATGCCGAGGTCCCGGCGGCCGGCCAGCACGTACGCGAGGAGGCCTTGCAGCAGTACCGCGGCCGTGAACAGCACCAGTACCCACCAGCGTTCGGCGGCGAAGGGGCGCAGGTTCTCCAGCCAGCCCAGGGGGGAGACCCACGTCCACGGCGAGGAGCCGTCGCCGGTCGCCGAGTCGCCCGCCGCACGGAGCACGAAGGCCGCGCCCAGGACGGCGGACGTGAGGCCCCGCGCCAGGCGGGCGCTCTCCGTCAGCTGGGCGGCGATCGCCGCCGTCGTCGCGAAGACCATGCCGGTCGCGGCCAGGCCGAGGCCGAGGGACAGCGCTCCGGCCGTGCCCTGCCCCGCCAGGCCGACGGTGATGAGCAGGGCCAGCACCGCGTTGGCGACCGCCGCCGCCAGCAGGGCCGCGGTCAGGGATGCCCGGCGGCCCACCGCTCCCGACGCCACGAGTTCCGCGCGGCCGCTCTCCTCCTCGTCGCGGGTGTGGCGGACGACGACGAGCAGGCTGGTCACGGCCGCGAGGAGACCGGCGTACAGGCCCACCCGCCATGCCGTCAGGCCGCCGAGCGAGGTGTCGTGGAGCTGGCCGATCAGCGCGCGGAAGGCGGCGTTGGTCTGCAACTGGCGGACCAGGTCGGTGCGTTCGGCGTCCGTGCCGTACAGGCTCTGCAGCGTGTTCGGCATGGAGAGGACCATCAGGGCGTTGACCGCGATCCAGACGGGAGTCGTCACGCGGTCGCGGCGGAGCGCGAAGCGCAGCAGGGTGCCGGTGCCGGTGAGGGTGCTCATCGCGCGGCCGCCTCGTCCTGGTAGTGGCGCAGGAAGAGTTCCTCCAGGGTCGGGGGCGTGGAGGTGAGGGAGCGGACGCCGGTCTCGGAGAGCGAGCGGAGTACGGCGGTGAGCTGGTCGGTGTCGACCTGGAGACGGATGCGCCGGCCCTGGACGTCGAGGTCGTGGACGCCGGGGAGATGCGCCAGCCCGTTGGGCGGGCCCGCGAGTTCGGCGCTCACGCTGGTGCGGGTGAGGTGGCGCAGGTCGGCGAGGGAGCCGGACTCGACGGTCCGGCCGTCCCGGATGATGCTGACCCGGTCGCAGAGCTCCTCGACCTCGCTGAGGATGTGCGAGGAGAGCAGGACCGTACGGCCCCGGTCGCGCTCCTCCTCCACACAGCGCTGGAAGACCTCCTCCATCAGGGGGTCGAGGCCGGAGGTCGGTTCGTCGAGGATCAGCAGGTCGACGTCGGAGGCGAAGGCGGCCACCAGGGCGACCTTCTGCCGGTTGCCCTTCGAGTAGGTACGGCCCTTTTTCGTCGGGTCGAGTTCGAAGCGGTCGATCAGGTCGGCGCGGCGCCGGGCGTCGAGGCCGCCGTGCAGCCGGCCGTAGAGGTCGATGACCTCACCGCCGGAGAGGTTGCGCCACAGGGTCACGTCTCCGGGGACGTAGGCGATCCGGCGGTGCACCTCCACGGCGTCCGTCCAGGGGTCGCGGCCGAGGATCTGCGCGGCGCCCGAGTCGGCGCGCAGCAGGCCGAGCAGGACCCGGATCGTGGTCGACTTCCCGGCGCCGTTGGGGCCGAGGAAACCGTGCACCTCACCGGTCTCGACGGCCAGGTCGAGGCCGGTCAGGGCACGGGTGCGGCCGAAGGACTTGTGGAGTCCGGCGACCGTGATTGCCTTCGTCATGGTTCAGAACGTACGCTTCTTTCAGAAATTTGTGAAGTTAAGGAATCGTCTGAAGCTCGGATAGGGTGAGCCCATGACGGAAACAGCCGGTGGCCGGGACGCGGAGGCCGTGTCGAAGTTCGTCGAGTCCTTCGCGGCGCAGCTTGTCGAGGCCGGGATGCAGCGGATGCCGGCCCGTATCTTCGCGGCCCTGCTGTCCTCCGACTCGGGCACCCTGACCTCGGCGGAACTGGGGGAGCAGCTCCAGGTCAGCCCGGCGGCGGTGTCCGGCGGGGTGCGCTACCTGGCGCAGCAGCACATGGTCGCGCGCGAGCGCGAGCCGGGCTCGCGGCGGGAGCGGTACCGGGTGCACAGCGACCAGTGGTACGAGGCGCTCACGAACAGGGAAGCCGTGATCAAGCGCTGGGAGGGCGCCCTGCGGGAGGGGGTGAGCAGCCTCGGTGCCGAGTCCCCGGCGGGGCGGCGGCTGAGCGAGACGCTCGCGTTCTTCGAGTTCGTGGACGCGGAGATCGCGGCGATGATGGATCGCTGGCGGGCGTACAGAGAAGAACGGTTCGGCAGTGCACCCCTCTAGGGGCGCCGGGAACCGCGCGACCGGCCACGATGCTCCCGCGGTCCCCTGATCGCCCCAACCGGCGCGACAGGCCCACGCGTTGAAGCTGTTCGCAGAAGGGAGAACGGCGACATTACTATCCCTTCCGGGGCGCGGGGGCGCCCCACGCGGCTTCGAAACAAGGGGCGGACGTGGCGCGTTGGAAAGCGTTGCCGGCCGGGCTGGACCCGGCGGTCGTGGAATTCGTCGCGGAACTGCGGCGGTTGAAGGACGCATCCGGACTCAGCCTGCGGGACCTCGCCACCGGCACGGGCTACAGCTCCTCGTCGTGGGAGCGTTATCTCGGCGGTCGGCTGCTGCCGTCGCGCGAGGCGGTGGAGTCGATGGCCACGCTGGTGGCGGCGGATTCGGCCCGGCTGCTCGCGCGGTACGAGAGGGCGAGAGACGCATGGCGTCGTGACCAGCTCGCCGGCTCCGGGGCGGACGAGGAGCCGGAGCGGGGGCGGACGGATGACCCACCCGGGGCACCTGACGTCTTCGTGGCCTCGGGGGAGTTTGGCGAGGGCCCGCGCGACGGTGCCGCGGACGTCGGGAAGGACGCCCGTTCCCGGGCCCGGAGCCTGCTGCGGCAACTGGCCACGGTCGGCGTCTCGGCCGCGGCGGGGGCGCTGATCGCGGTGCTGGTGATGGCACCGGGCCACCGCGCGGCCGCGGCCGCGGCACCCCGCACCACCGCGACGGCGGCCAAACCGGTCCCGTACACCTGCCACTTCGTCCGCAAGGCGGGGCTGTGGTACGCGGGCAACAGCGCGACCCGCACCGGCCACCTCCAGGTCGACATGTGGGGACCCGAGGTCGCCGAACTCCAGTGTCTGCTGCAGCACGCGGGGGAGTCGCCGGGCGGCGTCGACGGCAACTTCGGCCCGCTCACCGAGAGCGCGGTGATCAGCGCGCAGAAGGCGTTCCACCTGGACGTCGACGGCCAGGTGGGACCGCAGACGTGGGAGGCGCTGAGACGATGACCCGGACACCGCCGGAGTGCGCCCGCCTCGCCGCGGAACTGTGCCAGCTGCGGGAGCGCTCAGGACTGAGCCTGTCCGCGCTGGCCGTCGAGTCGGCGTACAGCAAGTCGTCCTGGCAGCGGTACCTGACGGGCCGTGCGCTGCCGCCGTGGCTCGCCGTGCGCGCGCTGTGCATCCTCGCGGACGAGCCCGAGCCGCGCCTGCGGGCCCTGTGGGAGCTGGCCGAGTCCACCTGGAGCCGACGCGGCTCGATCGCGACGGCGGAGCCCGCCGCCGTCGCGGGCGCGGCGCCCGTGCCACAGCCGCCCGTGCCACAGCCACCTGTGCCCGAGCCGCCTGTGTCACAGCCGCCTGTGCCCGAGCCGCCTGTGTCACAGCCGCCTGTGCCCGAGGCACCTGTACCGGGCCCGGGAAGGTCACCGCGATGGCGTGCCGGTGTGGCCGCCGGTGTGGCCGTGCTGCTGCTCGCCGCGCTCGTGGCGCTCACCGGTCGCCCGTGGACCGACTACGGAGCGTCCGCCGCGCTGTCCGTGCCCTCGACCGCGGCTTCGACCGAGGCCTTCCACGTCGGCTGCACGGGAAGCGCCTGCGACGGGCTCGACCCGGGAGTGGAGAAGTGCGGTGTGGAGCCGGAGACGCTGCTCCACACCCAGATCCCGTCCGGCTTCGGCCTGGAGATCCGCTACAGCCCGATGTGCCGTGCCGCCTGGGCCAGGGTCTGGAACACCGCCGTCGGGGACACCCTCAGCTTCACGGTTCCCGGCCGGCCGAGGCAGAGCGTCACCGTCGCCCGCCGCAGCGACGCCGCCGGGTTCGTCTACACGGATCTGGCCGCCGTCACCGGCCGCGCCTCCCGGCTCACGGCCTGCCTGAGTGCCGGATCGGCTTACCCTCCGAAGTGCTACTCCACGCCGTCGCCCTGACCCCTCGGGGCGACCCGCGAATCCCTCATCCTGCGCAGAGAACCTCCAGTTCAGAGCCGGTACGGTTCCGCTGTTCCGGCAGATTCCCCGGAGCCGTCGACACCCGGAGCCGGCGCACCGCAGCATCGTCGGCGGCGGGGGAGGTCCCCGGTCCGGTGTGCCGGATCGGGGACCACGTCCGCCGCTCCGATGTGCTCCACGACTTGAGGAGGAGATGACGTGCGACCGATTACCGTGCCGAGGACTTTCGCGGCTCTCGCCACCGCTGTCGCGATCGCCGCCGGGACCCTGGCGGGCGCGAGCACCAGCTTCGCCGCGACGACGGCGTCCACGCAGGTCTCGACGCAGGCGGTGAGCTCCAGGACCGTCGCTCCGCGTGCCACGGTGAACCTCGGCCTGAGCACGACCCAGGCCAAGTACGTCCAGTGCTGGCTGCGGAACTACTGGGGCTACACCGACGGGATCGACGGGCAGCTCGGCACCGACAGCTGGAAGGCGTTCCAGCGCAACCTGAAGGAGTACTGGGGTTACACCGGCGCGATCGACGGGGACGTCGGCGGCGGCACGGTCTCGGCGTTGCAGCGCCTCCTCCAGGCGTTCTGGGGCTACGACAGCAGCATCGACGGAGTCGCCGGACCGGAGACCCAGGCCGCGTTCAAGCGGTTCGCCGACAACCGCAGCGGTGAGTGCTGAGCGGTTCGGCCAGGCGCCCCGACAGGGGCGCGGGGAACTGCGCGACCAGCCCACCACCGGCCCGCAGGTGAGTGCGTACCTGCGGGAGCGTCGTGGCCGAGCGCGCAGTTCCTACCCCCAGCCTTCGGCTGGGGGTACCCCCAGCGCCCCGCAAGGGGCGCTCAGCGCTCCCTCGTCTCCTCCAGGACCGTCCGCCCCAGCAGCGCGTACCGCTCCGGTGCCCGGTGCTTGAGGTACTGCGCGTAGCCGATGCCCGTCGCCGCCACCAGCGCCACCAGCCACGGCGTCGCCTTCAGCAGCAGCGAGCCGGACTCGGTGCCGGCCGCGACGCCCATGTTGGACACCAGCAGGACGACCACGGCGAGCATCGCGACACCGCCGATGAGCGGGGCGGCGAAGGTCCTGAACCAGTGCCGGCTCTCGGGGTGGTTCTTGCGGAAGTAGACCAGTACCGCGAACGAGCAGACCGCCTGCACGACCAGGATCGCCATGGTGCCGAGGATGGCGAGCAGGACGTACAGGGCGTTGTACGGGTCCTTGCCCGCGATCCAGAACGCGGCGATCAGCACGGCGGAGATCACCGTCTGCACCAGGCCCGCGATGTGCGGGGAGCCGTGCCGGGCGTGGGTGCGGCCGACCGTGCGCTGGAGCGAGGGCAGGACGCCCTCCCGGCCCAGTGCGTACATGTAGCGGGCGGCGCAGTTGTGGAAGGCCATGCCGCAGGCAAGGGAGCCGGTGATCATCAGCCACTGCATGAGGACGACCGCCCAGTGGCCGACGTAGTGCTCGGTCGGGTTGAAGAAGAGCGCGAGCGGGTTCGCGGAGGAGGCGGCCTTCACGGCCTCCGTCTCGCCGTTGCCGGTGATGGCCATCCAGGAGACGAAGACGTAGAAGACGCCGACGCCGAGGACCGAGATCATCGTCGCCTTGGGGATGATCTTCTTCGGGTCGCGGGACTCCTCGCCGTACATCGCCGTCGACTCGAAGCCGACCCAGGACCAGAAGGCGAAGAAGAGGCCGAGGCCGGCCGAGGTGCCCTTGAAGGCGTTGACCGGGTTGACCGGGCCGAAGGTGAAGCCGTGCGGGCCGCCGCCGTGCAGGGCGACCGAGATCGCCATCGCCGCGAGGACGGTCACCTCGGTGCCGAGCAGGACGACGAGCAGCTTCTCGGCGACGCTGACGCCGAACCAGGTGCCGGTCGCGTTGATGGCCAGCATCAGGATCGCGAACGCCCACCACGGGACGTCGAGTCCGGTCTGGTCCTTGAGGGTGGTGTTGGCGAAGACCGAGAAGATACCGATCAGCGCCGGTTCGAAGACGACGTACGCGAAGGTGGCGAGCAGCCCCGACGCCAGCCCCGCGGTGCGGCCGAGCCCGTAGGAGATGAAGCCGTAGAAGGCGCCCGTCGAGGTGATGTGCTTCGCCATCGACGTGAAGCCGACGGAAAAGATTGCCAGGACGACCATTGCGACGAGGTAGCTCGCCGGGGCGCCGATGCCGTTGCCCGACGACACCATGAAGGGCACGTTGCCGGTCATCGCGGTGATCGGCGCGGCGGTCGCGACGGCCATGAAGACCACCCCGAGCAGACCGATCGCGTTGGGCTTCAGCCGGTGGACCGTGCCCTCGCCGTCGGCGCCTCCGCCTGATTCCGTCGCCGGGGCGACTCCCTCGTCCACTGCCATCGGGGTGGCCCCTCTCCTGCTGTTCGTCGGCTGTACCGAACCGGAACTCTGTAGGCCGAATGAGTCCGCCGAGGGTCTCGGCGCGTTAAATGTTTGTCAACCAGACCTTTAGAAATCTGGCGCAATCTGTCGGCAACACCCGGCTCGTACGGTCGCCGCCATGAGCACGTACACGGCCACCCTCGGCGGCGAACGCCACCGCTTCGACTCCCTGGCCCGCCTGCTGGCCGCCGCGAGCCCGGAACGCTCCGGCGACCGGCTGGCCGGCCTCGCCGCCGCGAGCGCGCGGGAGCGGGTCGCGGCGCGCTGGGCGCTGGCGGAGGTGCCGCTGGCGACCTTCCTGACCGAGCCGGTGATCCCGTACGAGGACGACGACGTGACCCGGCTGATCCTGGACACGCACGACGCGGCCGCCTTCGCACCCGTCGCCGGACTGACGGTCGGCGAGTTCCGGGAGTGGCTGCTGACGGCGGACACCGGGGCCCTGGCCGCGGTGGCGCCCGGGATCACGCCGGAGATGGCCGCCGCGGTCTCCAAGCTGATGGGGAACGCGGACCTGGTGGCCGTCGCCCGCAAGGTGCGGGTGGTCACCGCGTTCCGCTCGACGATCGGCCTGCCGGGGCGGCTCGCCACCCGCCTCCAGCCCAACCACCCCACCGACGACCCCGCGGGCGTGGCGGCCGCCCTCCTGGACGGCCTCCTGCTCGGCTCCGGCGACGCGGTGATCGGCATCAACCCGGCGACCGACAGTCCGAAGGCGGTCCGTGACCTGCTGGAACTCCTGGCCCAAGTGATCGACCGCCACGCCATCCCCACCCAGTCCTGCGTGCTGTGCCACGTCACCACCAGCGTGGACCTGATGGAGCGCGGCGCCCCGGTCGACCTGGTCTTCCAGTCCGTCGCCGGCACCCAGGCCGCGAACGCCTCCTTCGGCGTGACGCTGGGTCTCCTGGACGAGGCGTACGAGGCGGCGCGCGGGCTGCGCCGGGGGACCGTCGGCGACAACGTCATGTACTTCGAGACCGGGCAGGGCAGCGCCCTGTCGGCGGATGCGCACCACGGCGTGGACCAGCAGACGGTGGAGGCACGGGCGTACGCGGTGGCCCGCCGCTATCGCCCCCTCCTGGTGAACACCGTCGTCGGCTTCATCGGGCCGGAGTACCTCTACGACGGCCGGCAGATCCTCCGGGCCGCCCTGGAGGACCACTTCTGCGGCAAGCTCCTCGGCCTGCCCATGGGCCTGGACATCTGCTACACCAACCACGCCGACGCCGATGACGACGACATCGCCACCATGCTGACGATGCTCGCGGTGGCGGGCGCGTCCTTCGTGATCTGCACGCCGGGCGGCGACGACATCATGCTCAACTACCAGTCGGCCTCCTACCACGACGCGCTGTACCTGCGGGAGGTGCTGGGCCTGCGCCCGGCCCCGGAGTTCGAGGCGTGGCTGGGGTCGATCGGCCTCCTGGACGAGGACGGCGGCGTGCGCGAGGTCGGCGGCCACCCGCTGACGGCGATCGGAAGGGAACTGGCCGCATGACCGGGACGGCTGTCAGGAACGACGAACTGTGGCCGCTGCTGCGCCGCCACACCCAGGCCAGGATCGGCCTCGGCCGGTCCGGCTCCGCCCTGCCCACCCGGCACCGCCTCGACCTCCAGGCCGCCCACGCGGCGGCCCGGGACGCGGTGCACTCGCCGTTCGAGCCGGACGTGGTCGCGGCGGGGCTGGCGGGCCTGCCGACGGTACGGGTCCGCAGCGCGGCCGGCGATCGGTCGACGTACCTCCAGCGCCCCGACCTGGGCCGCCGCCTGGACCCCCTGGACCGCGCCCACCTCCCGGCCGGCGACTGGGACGTGGTGTTCGTCGTCGCCGACGGGCTGTCCAGCCGGGCCGTGCACGAACACGCGGCGGCGGTGCTGCGGGCGACCGCGGCCCGCCTCCCCGGCCGGCGCATCGCCCCGGTCGTGCTCGCCGAACAGGCCCGGGTGGCCCTCGGCGACGACATCGCCCACGCGATGGGCACGGCTCTGGTGGTCGTCCTGATCGGCGAACGGCCCGGGATGTCGGCGGCGGACTCCCTGGGCGCGTACCTGACCTACCGGCCGGTCCCCGGTGTGACGACGGACGCCGACCGCAACTGCCTCAGCAACATCCGCCCGCCACGGGGCCTGGCGTACGAGACGGCGGCGGAGAAACTGGCGGGCCTGATGGAGAGGGCACGGGAGCTGGGGCGGACGGGGGTGGAGCTGAAGGACGAAAGCACCCCGAACGGCTCGGGCCCGCTCCCTACGACGTCACCCGCTACGAATCCCCTGGCACCGTGAGCCCCCAAGCCCCCTCCACCACCCGCCATGTCCGGCGGCGTACCGGGCCCGACACCCCCGCGTCGGCCCGGTAGCGGAAGTCCGCGCCCGTCACCGTCACCGTCCGTCCGGTGGCCCGCAGCGGGGTCGCCTCCGCGCCCACCGACAGCGGGCGTACCTCCACCTCGGCGAGGCCGGCGCAGTTGCCAGGGGTGACCGAGATGCCCTCCACCGGCTGGTCCAGGTCCACCACCGTCGTCCCGTCGACCTCGACCCGCAGCCGCGCGGGCCCGGGGCGGGGCACCGCAGGCAGCGGGCGGCCGGCCGACAGGGAGCGCACGAGGTGCTGGTACGGCCGCAGCCATCCGCGCGCCGCCGGTACCGGCTCCGGGGTCTCGGCCGCGGCCGTCAGCGGCGGGATCCGCAGTGCGCCCAGCACCACCCCGTCGCTGTCGTCGACGAGGAGGTCCATCCGGCGTTCCACCCCGTCCAGGACCGCCCGGGCCGCCGCCACCGTACCGGTGGGCACCCCCAGCGTGTGCGCGACGCTCAGCGCGCCGCCCACCGGGACCATGGACAGCACGCATCCGGTCAGCTCGCGCCGCCGGTGCAGCAGGGTCACCGCACGGACCAGCGCGCCGTCGTCGCCGACGACCACCGGCCGCCGCGAGCCCCGGCGGGCCAGCACGCGGGCGAATTCCTCCGGGCCGTCCGGCATGCACACCTTCGCGGCCGCACCCGCGCTGAGCACGTCTTTCGCGATCCGGACGGACTCACCGTCCGTCTGCCGTGCCGCCGGATCGATGATCACCAGCAGCTGATCGGACGTCGCGAATGTCGCCACCTCGGTCGTGCCTCGCTTCCTCGGGTAGCATCACTGTGCAAGAGCCCCTTGCGCTATTGCGCCAGGGGCTTCGTCTATTCCGGGGCATCCGGTCCGACGGTTGTGCGGCCAACGACGGTCGCGGTGCTACGCGGCGACGAACCTTACGCGTACGCCCCTGACCTTGGACATGCCCCGCCCGGAAGGGGTGTACGCGCGTGCCCGCACTTGTGCTGCTCGGTGCTCAGTGGGGTGACGAAGGCAAGGGAAAGGCGACGGACCTGCTAGGCGGTTCCGTCGACTATGTGGTGCGCTACCAGGGCGGCAACAACGCCGGTCACACGGTCGTCGTCGGCGACCAGAAGTATGCGCTCCACCTGCTCCCTTCCGGAATCCTCTCGCCCACGTGTGTCCCGGTCATCGGCAACGGTGTCGTCGTCGACCCGTCGGTCCTGCTCTCCGAGCTGAGCGGTCTGAACGAGCGTGGCGTCGACACGTCCAAGCTCCTGATCAGCGGTAACGCGCACATCATCACGCCGTACCACGTGACCGTCGACAAGGTGACGGAACGCTTCCTCGGAAAGCGGAAGATCGGTACGACGGGGCGCGGCATCGGCCCGACCTACGCCGACAAGATCAACCGGGTCGGCATCCGGGTCCAGGACCTCTACGACGAGTCGATCCTGACCCAGAAGGTCGAGGCGGCCCTCGACGTCAAGAACCAGATGCTGACCAAGCTCTACAACCGCCGCGCGATCGCGATCGAGCAGGTCGTCGAGGAGCTGCTGGGCTACGCGGAGAAGCTCGCTCCGTACGTCGCCGACACGGTCCTGGTCCTCAACCAGGCGCTGGAGGACGACAAGGTCGTCCTCTTCGAGGGCGGCCAGGGTACGCTCCTCGACATCGACCACGGCACGTATCCGTTCGTCACGTCCTCGAACCCGACCGCGGGCGGTGCCTGCACCGGCTCCGGTGTCGGCCCGACGAAGATCAGCCGGGTCATCGGCATCCTGAAGGCGTACACGACCCGCGTCGGCGCCGGCCCGTTCCCGACCGAGCTCTTCGACGCGGACGGTGACGCGCTGCGCCGGATCGGCGGCGAGCGCGGTGTGACGACGGGCCGGGACCGCCGCTGCGGCTGGTTCGACGCCGTCATCGCCCGCTACGCGACCCGCGTGAACGGCCTGACCGACTTCTTCCTCACCAAGCTCGACGTGCTGACCGGCTGGGAGCAGATCCCGGTCTGCGTGGCGTACGAGATCGACGGCAAGCGCGTCGAGGAACTCCCGTACTCCCAGACCGACTTCCACCACGCGAAGCCGGTCTACGAGACGCTGCCCGGCTGGTCCGAGGACATCACCAAGGCCAAGTCCTTCGCGGACCTGCCGAAGAACGCGCAGAACTACGTGAAGGCGCTGGAGGAGATGTCCGGCGCCCCGATCTCCGCGATCGGCGTGGGTCCGGGCCGCGACGAGACGATCGAGATCAACTCGTTCCTCTAAGTCATGTGTACGCACGTCCACTTGGGCCGGTCTTGGGAATCCTTGACCGGCCCTTGGGGTATCCGTGGTTACGCCGGTAACGGGCGGGGGTCAGCATCTACGCGGGTAGCCCGCCGCGGCCCGCACGTCTCACCCGTCCTCTGTGCCTTTCCAGGAGTCCTGAATGCCCGTCAATCCCATGAACCGTCGTGAGTTCGTGCAGAAGTCGGCCGTCACCGGCGCCGCCGTGGCCGTCGCGGGAACCGTCGGTACCGGCACCGCCCAGGCCGCCGAGCTCGGCCACGGCCGGCCCAAGCCGCCGAAGGCGCCCAAGACCTGGAGCTTCTCCATCCTGGGCACCACCGACCTGCACAGCCACGTCTTCAACTGGGACTACTACACCAACGCGGCGCCCGTGGACTCCAAGGGCAACACCTACGGCATCGCCCGTATCGCCACCCTGGTGAAGAACATCCGCAAGGAGAAGGGCGCCGACCGCGTCCTCCTCGTCGACGCCGGCGACATCATCCAGGGCACCTCGCTCGCCTCCTACTACGCGAGCGTCGACCCCATCACCGGCAAGAACGGCAAGCGCGGCCCCAAGCACCCCATGGCGATAGCCATGAACGAGATGCGCTACGACGCGGCCGCCCTCGGCAACCACGAGTTCAACTACGGCATCGAGATGGTCCGCACCTTCGAGAAGCAGTGCGACTTCCCGCTGCTCGGTGCCAACGCCCTGGACGCCAAGACGCTCAAGCCCGCCTTCCGGCCCTACACCGTCAAGCACATCAAGGTCCCGCACGGCCCGGACATCAAGGTCGGCATCCTCGGCCTCACCAACCCGGGCATCGCCCTGTGGGACAAGGACAACGTCTCCGGGAAGATGGCCTTCACGGGCCTGGTCGAGCAGGCGAAGAAGTACGTGCCGCGGCTGCGCGCCCTCGGCTGCGACGTCGTCTTCCTCACCGACCACTCGGGCCTGGACGGCTCGACGTCGTGGGGCGACGAACTCCCCTACGTGGAGAACGCGTCGAACCTGGTCGCCGAGCAGGTGCCCGGCATCGACGCGATCCTCGTCGGCCACACCCACGTCGACGTCCCCACGTACACGGTGAAGAACGACGAGACGGGCGAGGAGGTCCTCC
Source organism: Streptomyces sp. NPDC054770 (assembly GCF_053611985.1). NCBI lineage: Bacteria > Bacillati > Actinomycetota > Actinomycetes > Kitasatosporales > Streptomycetaceae > Streptomyces > Streptomyces sp. NPDC054770. The sequence goes on along the minus strand of NZ_JBSHBL010000001.1, from coordinate 135,651 downwards.
TCTCCGAGCCGTACTGCTACGGCTACCGCCTCTCCGTCTTCGACTTCGAGCTGGAGCACGTGCACGGCTCCTGGAAGGTCACCAAGAAGACCGCCACCACCCTGAACAGCAACACGGTCGCCGAGGACCCGCGGATCACCGAGCTCCTCACCGCCGACCACAACCTGGTGGTCAAGTACGTCAACACCGCGATCGGCACCTGCACCGCGGCGATGACGACGGCGGAGGCCTGCTGGAAGGACGTCCCCGCCATCGACTTCATCCAGCAGGTCCAGATGGACGCGGTGAAGGCGGGCCTGTCGGCGGCGGACGCCGCGCTCCCGCTGATCTCGGTGGCCGCGTGCTTCAGCCGTACGGCCACCATCCCGGCCGGTGACGTGACGATCCGCGACGTCGCGGGCCTCTACGTCTACGAGAACACCCTCTACGGCAAGAAGCTCACCGGCGCCCAGCTCAAGGACTACCTGGAGTACGCGGCGAAGTACTACCACCAGGTCCCGTCCGGCACCGCGGTGGACACCGCCACCCTCACCAACGCCAACAGCTTCTGGGACTACATGTACGACATGGCGGCCGGCGTCGACTACGAGATCGACATCGCGGCGGCCGAGGGCTCCCGCATCAAGAACCTCTCCTACAACGGCACCGCGGTCGCCGACGACCAGGTCTTCGTCGTCGCCGTGAACAACTACCGCGCCAACGGCGGCTCCGGCTACCCGCACATCGCCGCCGCGGAGATCGCCTACAGCTCCACCAACCAGGTCCGCGACCTGATGGTCGCCTACGCCACGGCCAAGGGCACCATCGACCCGTCGGCCTTCGCGGCCACCAACTGGAAGCTGACGCAGGGCGGCACGCCCGTCTTCTAGCGCGTCCGCGGATCCAGCCTGCGGTGCCCCCACCCCTCGGGTGGGGGCACCGCTTTTTCTTTTTCCCGGACAAGAGAGACCTGTCGATTTCATTTGTGGATTCCGTTGTTTCTGTGAATCCTGAAAATCTTGTCCAGGCCGTAATTCAACACAGTTATTCGGCCGGGTTTTCGCATTGAGTGTCAACAATGTTGTTGGTAGCGTCCGCGGTGCGTTCCCCTGATCTCCCGACCAGCCAACGGGTCCATCCGTATGGCTAGTTCGGCATGCCGAAGGAGTATTTGTGAGCAAAGAGAGAACCCGCCTCGTCCGCTCCAGGCGGACTCGACGGGTCGTAGTCGGAGCCGCCACAGCCCTGGTTCTTGTCGGCGGCGGATTCGCCGTGGCAAATGCGGCCACGGCAGGCAGTGAGAAATCGGCCGCGGGCGTCCAGCGTCCGGTCGACAAGCACGCCAAGGGCACCGAGGCCGTGGTCAGCGCGGCCAACGCCTTCCTGAACACCCTGACCTCCGACCAGCAGGCCTCGACCCTGCTGGACTTCTCCCAGGCGAACGCGACCGCCTGGTCGAACCTGCCCTGCGGCGGGACCTGCCGCCCCGGCATCCAGTTCAGCACCCTGTCGGACGACCAGCTGGCCGCCGCCGAGGCCCTGCTGAAGACGGCCCTGGGCACCGGCAAGGACACCGGCTACGAGCACGTCCTGCAGACCCTCAAGGCCGACGACGTGCTCGCCTCGGCCGAGAGCACCAGCTCCGCCTCCGCCGCCCCGACGGACGCGCCGACGGCGACCGACTCGGCATCGGCCGACCCCTCCGCCACCGCCACCGACTCGGCCTCCGCGGCGCCCACCGACGTGCCGACCGGCGCCCCGCCCTCCGGCGGTGCCGGCGGCGGGGGCGGCTTCTCGTACGGCAGCGGCTACTACTACCTGGCGTTGCTCGGCACTCCGTCCAGGACCGGCACCTGGCAGCTGCACTTCGGCGGCCACCACCTCGCCGTGAACATCACCTACAAGGACGGCAAGGTCTCCGGCGCCAGCCCCTTCTTCACCGGCGTGGAGCCGACCAGCTGGACCGCGGACGACGGCACCACGTACGCGCCGCTGGCGAAGTTCCGCAACGGCCTGCTGAAGCTGACCGGCAGCCTGAGCACCTCGCAGCTGGCCGAGGCCAAGCTGTCGGAGTCGTTCAGCGACGTACTGCTCGGTCCCGGCAAGGACGGCGACTTCCCGGAGACCAAGGAGGGCATCAAGGTCAGCGAGCTGTCGCCGAAGCAGAAGAAGCTGGTCCTGGCGGCGATCCGGCCCTGGATCGCGGACGTGGACGACGCCACCGCCGCGCGGCTGATGAAGACGTACGCGAAGGAACTCGACCAGACCTACGTCTCCTACTCCGGCGGCACCGGCCTGGACACCCAGGGCGACTACGTGCGCATCGACGGTCCCAGCGTGTGGGTCGAGTTCGTGGTGCAGAACGGCATCGTGTTCCAGAGCCAGGTCCACTACCACACCGTGTACCGCGACCACTCCCGCGACTACGGGAACGAGTTCTCCTTCTCATGACCGGACCGCGAAACTGGCTGACCACCGTCCTGACACGCCTGGTGGCCGGGATCGCGATCGTGGTACCGGCGGCGCTCCTGCTCGGGGCGTCGCCGGCCGCCGCGCATCCGATGCCGCACTCGGTGGTGCAACTGGACGTGTACAGGTCCTCGGTGTCCGCCCGCCTGGAGCTGCCGGTCTCCGACTTCTCCCGGGCCAGCGGCATCGACCTGGACGACGTCACCGGCAGGGCCGTACCGGCCGCGCGGGCGAAGGCGATCCGCACCTACCTCGCCCGGCACATCCACCCGACCACCACCGGCGGCACGGCGTGGCGGGTCGGCATCGGCGCGATGCACCTGAGCGCCACCCGGCAGACGTCCACCGGCCCCTACCGCGAACTGACCGTCGCCGCGGTCCTCACCCCGCCGGCCGGCGCCGACGTACGCCACTTCACCTTCCGCTACGACGTCATCGTGCACCAGGTCGTCACCCACGTGACGCTCGTGACGGTCCGCCAGGACTGGGCGAACGGCCGGGTCGACGGCAAGGGCACCACCCAGGTCGGCACCATCGAGCTCGACATCCGGCACATGAAGGTCCCGGCCCTCGAGGTCGACCTCGGCCCCGGCAGCGCCTGGCGCGGCTTCGTCGCGATGGTCGAACTCGGCGGCAACCACATCCTCACCGGCACCGACCACCTGCTCTTCCTGCTGATCCTGCTCCTGCCGGCGCCCCTGGCCGCGACCGGCGGCCGCTGGACCGGCCTGGTGGGCCCCCGCAAGGCGCTGTCCCGCATCGGCGGCATCACCCTCGCCTTCACGGCCGGCCACTCGGTCGCCCTGGCCGCCACCGCCCTGGGCCGCCTGCAGATCCCGTCCTGGCCGGTGGAGGCGTTCATCGCCGCGAGCATCCTGGTCGGCGCGATCCACGCGATCCGCCCCCTCTTCCCCGGCCGGGAGGCGATCGTGGCAGGCGTCTTCGGCCTGGGCCACGGCATGGCGTTCTCCTTCGTGTTGGCCGAGATGCACCTGTCCACCGGCCAGCTGGTCACCAGCCTGCTCGGCTTCAACCTGGGCATCGAGCTCGTCCAGCTGCTGCTGGTCTGCCTCGCCCTGCCCTCGCTCCTGGTGCTGGCCCGGCTGCGCGTCCAGCCCGTGCTCCGGCTGACCGGCGCGGTGCTCACCGGGGTGGCGGCCCTCGGCTGGCTGGTCGACCGCCTCGGCCTGCCCAACCCCGTCGCCCGCGCGGCCGACAGCGCCGGCTCCCACACCACGCTGCTGCTGGTCACCCTCACGCTGGCCGCGCTCACCAGCGCCGGGTGGGCCCTGGCCACCCGCCCGCGCGGCACCCCGCCGGGGCTCAGGCTCCGATGGCGTGCAGACCCGGGCCGGTCATGAGCCTGCGCAGGGCCGCCTCGGCCGCCGGGTCCGCCGGGGTTACGGCGATCAGGCACTGGTCCGAGTCGTCGAGGGTGGCCAGTGTGTCGTAGCAGACGGCCAGTTCGCCGACGACCGGATGCCGGAGGCGTTTGCGGCCGTGGGCGCGTTGCTTCACCGTGTGGTCGTCCCACCAGACGGTGAACTCCGCGCTGCGCTCCCGCAGTTCGGCGATCACTTCACGCAGCCGGGGATCGTCCGGGTGGCGGGCCAGGTTCGCCCGCAGGTTGCCGACCGTCTCCCGCGCCACCCGCGCCCAGTCCAGCTGGACCTCGCGCATCCCCGGCTCCAGGAACAGCACGCGTGCGGTGTTGCCGCCGATCCCCGAGCCTCCGAAGTCCGGCCCGAACAGGGCCGTCGCGGCCGCGTTGTGCGCCAGCACGTCGAAACGGAAGTCCACGACATAGGCGGGGATCATCGGCATCCCCGCCAGCAGCACGCGCAGTGAGTCGCCGACCGGGACGGACGGGCGCCGGGTCACCGGGGTCTCGTCCCGCGCGATGAGATGCAGGTGGTGCCGCTCGGCGGGCGACAGCCGCAGCGCCTGGGCCACCGCGTCCAGCACGGCGGCGCCCGGCGTGCCGACCCGGCCCTGCTCAAGGCGGATGTACCAGTCGATGCTGACGGCGGCGAGCTGGGCCACCTCCTGCCGCCGCAGCCCCGGCGTCCGGCGCCGGCCCAGGTCCGGCAGCCCGACGTCCTCGGGCCGCAGCCGCGCCCGCATGGCACGCAGGAACTCACCCAGTTCCGCCCGCCTCGGTGCCCGGTCCCTCGCCATGGCCTCCATGTTCCTGACCCGGCCCGTGCCCTGTCGACCCCGGATCCTGGCATCCCGAATGCCAGGATCCCGAGCGCCTTCCTCCGGCCGCCCCGCGCCCTTGATCGTGGACGCACCGACAGGCAGCACCCACCCAGGAGGGCACGATGAGAGCACCGATCCGGGCCGCCGCCGCACTGGCCGCGGTCGCCGCCGCCGTCACCACCGGCGTGACCACGGCCAACGCCGACACCCACACCCACGCGGGCCGCGCCGACGACGGAGGGTACGGCTACACCAAGGTCCGCACCAACGTCCCCGACTCCGCCGCCCGCTTCCAGGTCACCAGCCCGGACATCCGCGACGGCGGCACCATCCCCGCCGACTCCTACGCGGGCGCCGCCTTCGGCTGCTCCGGCGACAACAAGCAGATACGGCTGTCCTGGCACGGCGCCCCGAAGGACACCCGCAGTTACGCGGTCACCATGTTCGACCCCGACGCCCCCACCGGCTCCGGCCTGTGGCACTGGCTGACCTGGGACATCCCCGCCACGGACACCCAGCTGGGCACCGCCCTGCCGACCGGTGCGGTGGCCGGCACCAACGGCGCCGGCCAGACCGGCTACCTGGGCCCCTGCCCGCCTGTCGGCGACATCACCCACCACTACCGGATCACGGTCTACGCCCTGGACACCCCGAGCCTGCAACTGCCCGCGGCGACCCCGGCCACCATCACCACGTTCACCATGTCGAGCCACGTGATCGGCACGGCCACCATCACGGCGACGGCCCGCAGGCCCTAAGGGCTGTCCGGCTACCGCGCCCAGCGTGCCATGGCCGGCGCGGTGCCGATCAGGCACTCGATGCCGGTGGGGAAGCCGGCGAGGGCGTAGGCGGTCAGGCGCAGGTGGCCCTCCAGGCAGACCAGGTCGTCCTGCCGTTCGCCGACGAGGATGAGCGGCGCGAACCGCTCGCCTCGGCCGAGCGCGTGGGCCGCGTCGAGGAACCGTTCGTTGGGCACGTCGAACGCCCTCAGCCCTGCCCGGATGCGTACGGCCGCGTCGGCCGGCCGACGGCTGCCACCCGACAGTTCGACCCAGTACGAGTAGTCGATGTAGCGCACGCGGGCCATCTCGTCGGGGGTCAGGAGTGCCCGGGTCCAGGTGACGTGCGCGGGGAAGTTCTCGAACAGGTCGCGGTCCTCGCCGTACCCGCGCGTCGCGGCGAGCAGGGCACGGCGTGCGGAGTTCGCCCCGGCGTCGGTGACGTCCGGATGCGTCAGCAGCCGTTCCGTCCGCCCGGCCGCCGCCAGGTGGGACCGGAGGTTCGGCCCGAACCTCGGGCTCGTCAGCTCGCCGCCCAGGAAGCAGGCGACCATCTCGTCCTCGCTGCTCATGCCGAGTATCCGCATGCCGTCAGCTTAGGAGCGGCCGCACCAGGACCTGGTCGCGTTCACCCAGGGGGCCAGGGCCTTCCGGAAGGTGGCGAGGGACGGGCTGAGCCACTGCGTCCTGGTCTTGGGGTCGCCCTGGAAGAAGTAGTTCTGGGCCGGGCACGTGTAGGTGCCGTCCCCCGGGACCGTCGTACTGCCGACCTTCCTGGCGATCTTCGCCTCGTACCCGGTGAGGGTGTAGATGCCGCGCCTGTAGTACCGGACGTAGTCGTCGGCGTACTGGCAGGTCCTCACCAGCGGCCCCTTGTTCTGGTGTGCCTTGCCGGGGTCGGGGCGGTAGGTGTCGTAGGCCGGGGCGGTCGCGCCCGAACCGGGGGACGGGGACGGCGGGCGTTCGGTGGCCGAGCCGTCCGTGGCCTCGACCCACCACCCTCCCCGTCCAACGGCGTTTCGATCAAGCCCAGTTGCCGACAGCTCCACAGTCTCCGCACAGCCGAGGGCTGTTCCCCGGGCACCGCGTGCCGATCCCGGCCGGGAAACCGAGTAGCCGTACTCAGGCGGGGACGCGCCGACGGCGGTGAGATGGGGGACATGAGCTTTCCGCCGCCCCCTTACCCGCCCCTGCCGTCGTACGGCCCCGGGTTCCCGTCGCCGCGTCCCGCGCCGGGCGGCCCGCTCAGGGTGGTCTTCGCCGTGGTGGCCGGGCTGCTGCTCGCGGTCGCCGTCGCGGTCAACGGGCTGTTGCTCTTCGGCATGGCCTTCGCCGGGGACAGCTGCGGTACGTCGGCCGGCACCCAGCGGTTCTGCGACGACTCCGGCGTGTGGATGCTGGTGGCGATGTTCGGGCCGTGGGTCGCGCTGGCCGCCGCGGTGGTCACGGTCGTGCTCGGGGCGGTGCTGGTGCGGAGGCCGTGGACCGCGCTGGCGGTGGGCGTGCTCGTCTACGCGGCCGGGCCCGCGCTCGCCCTGTTCACCGTCTTCGGTTAGTGCGGTGACCGCTCCATATCCTGTGTCGGCAACTTCGGGGAGGGCATGTTCATGCAGTACACCAAGCGAGCGGCGGGCGTTGTCGTTGCCGCCGTCCTGATGAGCGGTTGTTCGTCGGGCGATCCGGCGCAGGCCAAGGAGTGGCAGGGGGAGTACTGCACCAGGCTGGGGTCCTGGCAGGATGCGGCGCACGCCACGACCCCCGGCGACAACACCGAATGGGCAGGGCACGAGGCCATCGAGGCCGCAAAGAGGCTTGACCGGGCCGGACTGGAACACGGCGGCACCCACATCCTCGACGACACCGTCAACGCGGTTCGCGGCGACCGCGGGGCCGAGGGGCGTGCGGTGGCCTACTGCGACAGCGCCGGTTTCGAGACCTCGGTCGACTGGGCCGGCTAGCGGACCGAGGCGCCGCCCTCCAGGAAGGCGGCCCAGGAGGCCGGGGAGACGGTGAGGTGAGGGCCGTCGGGGCCGGTCTTGGAGTCGCGGATGTGGATGGTGTGGGGGCAGGGGGATATTTCGAGGCAGTCGCCGCCGCTGTCGTTGCTGTAGGAGGACTTGCGCCAGGTGTAGGCGGTTTCGACGCACTGTCCGCCGCTGCTGTCGCTGTAGCTCGACTTGAACCACCGCAGGGTCGTCATGTCCGCTCTTCTCCTGCCAACTTTCGGATGAGGCTCAGCGAGTCGTCCGAGCTCAGCGCCTGGGTTCGGATCTTCGCATATCGGTGGGTGAGGCGAGCGACCTTTGCGGCATCGCTGACCAGCACACTTTCGTCCTCGATCTCCATGTAGACCAGGCGGTGGTGCTCTTTGGTCTCCACCAGCTTCATGTCTCCGCGTGCGCCCGCGTGTCCGGCCCTCAACCCCCGGTCAATGGGCAGCACTTGGACACTCACATTGTCCCTCTCCGCGTCCTCCGCAAGCGACCGCAATTGGCCGTGCATCACCTCCCAGCTGCCGAACGGCCGCCGGAGTACCGACTCTTCCAGGATCACCTCGATCATGGCGGACGGATCCACCCGGTCGAACAACGCCCGCCGCGCCACCCGAGCCTCGACCAGTTCCTCCACCTTCTCCTCCGGCAGCTTCGGAAAGCCGCCGCCGATCAGCGCACGCGCGTACTCCGGTGTCTGGAACAGACCGTCGACCACGAACGTCTGGTACGACGACAGCGTCACCGCCTCCTGCTCCACCAGCGCGAAGTTCTTGAACTGCGGCGGATACTTGTCCAGCAGTACGAACCTGCGTGCCTTCTCGAAGATCCCCAGCCCGCCGCCGATCGCCTCCTCCAGCTTGGCGAGCATCTTGTCGCTGGCGGGCTGCGCTCCCGTCTCCATCGCGCTGATCGCGGACCCGGTGTAGCCGATGCGCTTCCCCAACTCCTCCTGTGTCAACTCCTGTTGCTCGCGGAAGGCCTTCGCGAGGGCGGCCAGGAGCTGTGCCGTGCTGCCCGCCTCCGCCTTGTTCTCAGCCCGCGCCATTGCGGTCACCCCCGAACTCAACCGGACTCAAACGGTCACAACCACCGGACCCCGAATTCCCAGAGTTTGCAGCTCTTGACTCTGAGTTATGGCGACGGTAGTCGCAGGTGCCGAAACTGATCCCATGAATACGCAAATTGATCCCTTAAACCTGGGCTGGCTACCCACCTCCGGCGTTCAACTCCGCAAAGCCGGTGTGCAGTTCGATGCCGTGCGGGTGGACGACGGGGAGCTGGGGCGGCGGCTCGCCGACCGGCTCGCGGAGCTGACCGGGGGAGACCCCGGACCCGTCATCGAGGTCGCCAGTGGGCGGCGGTGCGTGTACTTCCTGGTCCCGGCCGGGAGTACGGACTACCTGCCCTGGCCTGCGGAGGTGACCAGACTGACCGCCGTTCCGGCCCGGGTGTCGTACATCCCGGTTCCGGCGCTGGACGACATGACGTGGCCGTTGTCGTGGCGCTACCGGCCGACTCGTCCCGACCGGTTCGTGCACACGCGATTGCTGCGCTCCGCGCTTCACTCCCCGGAGTGAAAAACGTCAACACGGGGCCGGGAAAAAGGGATTGTGGCTTGCGTCCGGCGCTTTGCGGGGCCCTAGAGTCACGATCAACAGATTGCCCCCGCGGTGCGCCAACACCCGGGGGCTCGACACCGGGAGCTACCACTCCGATGCGCGTTCATCGTATGGCGCCCATGCGCGCCTTCGCAGCCCTTGCCCGCTCCCGTTTCGGGGACCGACGCCTGTCCTGGGGCGCGGCAGGCGTACTGGCGTACCTCCTGGGGCTGCCGAACGGCGCCTGGATAACGGAGCGCATCCTCGCCGAGCAACGGCGGGAAGGGTGTATGTCGATCGTCGCCTCCCTGCGTGAGCTGGAGGAACGGCGTTATCTGCGGCGGGTGGTGTCGCGGGACCCGGTGACCCGGCAGTACTCGACGGTCTGCGAGGTATTCGACAGGCCGTACGAATCAGCGGCACCGACGGGTGAAATGCAAAAAGTTCGCCTCGTGGCGGCTTAGGAAGTAGCGAAGGGAACGTCGTTGACTGTCACACTCGTACGTCCTGAGGTGGTATACCGCAAGTATACTGTGCTCATGGCTGACACCACGATCAAGGTCGACCCCGCCGTCCGTGACCGTCTCCAGGAGCTCGCCCGGGAACGCGGGATGAGCATGCGGGACCTCGTGGCGGAGCTGGCCGGGGCCACCCCCACCAAGGAAGAGCTGCGCAAGCGGTACGAGGAGACCAGGGCCTATGTCGAGGAGCACTTCCTCGGCAGGCCCTACACGGAAGAGGACGAGAAGGCCGGCGAAGAACTGTGGGCCGACATCGAGTCCGGGCGTATCGGGGAGGTCCAGTGACCGAGGGGGAGCGGTACCCGCTGCCGCGTGCCGTCATCTTCGACGACACGGCGGCTCTGGCGCTCGGCGCCGGTAACGGCATGGCCTCCCGGCTGGTCGTCGAGGCGGAGAAGGATGCCGCGTTGCGGGTCTACATCCCCGCGGTGAGCCTGGCTGCAGCAGAACGGGAGCGGGCCGGAGTCGCGGAGCACGTCGGTGCGTTGCCGTCCGTCAACATCGAAGGACTCGACTTCGCGGCGGCCACTGCTGTGGGCAAGCGGCTGCGGGCCGCGAACGGCGAGTCGGAGGACGGGAAGGACGAGCCGGACTGGAGCGGAGCCCATGTGCTGCACCTCGCCCTGCCGACCGTCGAGTGGCCGCGTGGCCGTCCCGTCCTGACCAGGACCCCGATGCGGTACCGGGGCACGGGAATCCGTACCATCCGGATCGTCGAGCAGGGCTGACCGAGGTCCCGAAGACGCACCCCAAGGCTCCGGACCGAGGACGGTCCGGAGCCTTTTTCACTCACACAGAGATGAATACGCGGCTCACGGCCGGTTCAGTGGTGCGTGCCGCCTACCAGCCGCCGCGGCCGCAGTCGGAACCCAGGTCGGTGAACTGCGCGCCCGGGCTGCCTTCACCGTTGATGAGGTTGCCGGCAAGCCCGTTGGCGATGCCCACGTTGCCGAGGATGTCGAGGTTCAGGTCGTGGGACCGGCAGCCACCGCCGCCGCCACCGCCGTACCCGTGCTGCGGGGCCGCGGTGGCCGGGGCGGCGCCCATGAAGCCGATGCCGCCGATGATGGCGATCGCGGCGGCTGCCTTGTGAAGCTTGCGCATGGTCTCCTCCTTGAGCTGATGGGAGCGCGCGGACATATGAACTGATAAGCGCTCATTTCGGAGACTAGATCGACTTCTGGTGGCGCGCTCTTCGGGGGAGCCATACGGGGACGCGGGGCATCCGGGTGACCCGGCGTCAGCGTGATCGACCGTCAGCGTGATCCGGTGTCAGCTGAAGACGATCATCGAACCCTGGGCCAGGCTGCGGGTCGCCGCCGCGTGCAGGCCCAGCCAGACGTGCCGTTCCCGCGCGAAGGGGCTCGGGTCGTAGGGCGCCGGGACCGCCGGTTCCTCCAAGTCGGTGGGGGCGGCCGGGGGTTGCGGCGGGGCCGGGGGGTTCGCCGGGTCGATGCCGATCGACGGGGCGACGTACTCCAGCTCGCGCAGCAGGGCGTGGGAGGAGCCCAGCGGGCCGCCGCTGGCGAGGAGTTCGTCGCTGGAGAGCGGGCTCGGGAAGTCGACCGGGACATAGGCGCCCGCGTGGTCGTAGTGCCAGACCAGGTGCGACTGCTGGGCCGTCGACTCGAACATCTCCAGGAGCTGCTCGTAATCGCCGCCGAGGGCGTCCACGGGGGAGACGGGCAGTCCGCAGACCTGGAGGAGATAGGCACGGCGGAGGAAGTGGAGCGCGTCGTAGTCGAAGCCGGCCACGGGTGCGACCTCGCCGGACAGGCCCGGCATGTACTGGTACACCGGCACCGGAGGCAGCCCGGCCTCGGCGAGAACCTTGTTGTACTGCGCGAGTTCCTCGGCGAACGGATTGTCGGGGGTGTGGCACAACACGTCCACGAGCGGTACCAGCCAGAGGTCACAGGCCAAAGAGGGCTCCTAGTATCAGCGCGTTCACAGCAAGTGCTCAGCCAGGTGGTCAGGGAAGAGTAATCCGTGCGGCGCCGGTCAGCTCCCCCCGTGCAGGTCCCATACCCAGACCCCACCGGTCCACTTACCGGGTTTTCCGGTCAGGGCCTCCACCGCCTGTCGTAGTTTCTCGTCATTGGGTTGCGGGGCGACCACCAGGACCCCCGCCTTCCAGTACGCGAAGTCCTTCTTGGCCTGCCCCCGCCAGTTCTTGCCGATCACCGGCACCTTCCCGGTGTAGCGCACGTCCCGCAGCATGTCGGAGGTGTAGCGCGGGACGGCGCCGTAGATGCCGATGCGGTCGTCGCCGTAGGGGCCGTTGAAGTATCCGCCGGGGAGCTTGAAGCCGAGACCGGTGCTGGTCTGCCAGTGCAGGGCCTCGGCGTAGCCGGGGTCCGGGAGCGGCAGGGGGACCAGGGACTCGCCCTTGCCCACGTACGACTTCCACATCCCGCTCGTGATGAACTCCGGGACCGCCTCCCGCTGTTCGGACTTGAGCGGGGCGGGGACGATCGGGAGCAGCGCGAGGGCGACGGTGAGCAGGCCGAAGTACTGGGCGCCGAGGCGGCGGGCGGCCAGGACCCTCTCCAGGGCCAGGGCGAGCAGCACGCCCAGCGCGGGGGCGCAGATCATCGCGACCCGGCCCTCGATGACCGACTCGAAGAGCGGGAACTTCCGCACCAGCGCCCAGGGCCCCGGATACACCGTCTCCGTCAGCGGGATGCGGATCTTCGGGCCCATGGACAGCACGGCCGCGGCCACCGACGTGAACGCCAGCGCCTTGACCACCGGCCGCGCCCACAGTCGTACGACGATCCCGAAGGCGACCAGGACCAGCGGCCAGCCGTAGAAGGCGTTCTGCTCGGTGGGGTTGAGGGAGAGCTCGTTGGCGCGCCCCGCGTTGCCGTACAGCAGCGAGCGTTCGGAGAAGGCGAGCAGGGAGAGCGGGCTGTTTCCGGCGTTGTCGCCGTGCAGGACGCTGTGATAGCTCTGCGGGCCCGTGAACTGCCAGTACAGCGGGAAGGCGACCAGGGGCAGGCAGACCGCCCCGGCGATCAGCAGGCCCTTGCCCAGCGGACGCCAGGCCTCCTTCGCCACCTGCGGCCGTACGACGGCGTACGCGAGGGCGAACAGGGTCATCCCCAGCGCCGCCAGCAGGAACGGCTCCTCGCCCAGGAACACCTGGTACGCCGCCATCAGCCCGAGCACGATCCCGTCCCGCCGGACCCGCTCGCCGCCGGCGAGGCGCAGGGCGCGGTCGATGATCAGCGGGATCATGAACAGGATCACGAAGTTGGGGTGCGCGTTGGCGTGGCTGACCATCGGCGGCGCGAAGGCCGCGAGGGCCGCGCCGACGAAGGCCGCGCCCCGGTGCCGTACCACCCGCTTCACGATCAGCCAGTACCAGGCGACGGCGGTCGCGGCGAGGCCCAGCGCCATGCAGACGGAGAGCGAGACGGCCGGACCGGCTATCAGGGTCAGCGGGGCGAAGGGGACGGAGACGCCCAGCATGACCGTGTTGGCCATGAGGTTGACGCCGTCGGGGAAGTTCTGGAAGTCGGAGAAGAGCGGGTTGCGGAGGTGCGCGAGGTTGTCCGCGGTCACCGCGAAGAACCACTCCCACTGGTTCTGGTCCTGGAGGGAGTCGGTGAGGTAGCGGTGGTCCGGGTCGAAGAACCGGCCCGAGTAGAGGGCCACCGACAGAGCCAGGAAGAGGAACGTGACCAGCAGGTCCGCCGGGCGCAGCCGGCGGATCCGCAGCCGGGCCAGGTCGGCGAGGACCCTCGGGTAGGCCAGCGGGCCCACCTTGGAGCCGGGCTGGTGGCTCCAGCGGACCGGGACCTCGGCGATCGGGTGGCCGACGCGGTGCAGGTGCTGGAGGACCTCGACGTCGATGCCCCAGCCGTCCAGCCGGGAGCCGGCGAAGGCCTCGCGGGCCAGGTCGCCGTCGAAGAGCTTGAACCCGCACTGGGTGTCCCTGATCCCGGGCACCGCGGACGCACGTATCACCAGGTTCCCCGCCCGGCCGAGCAGCTCGCGCAGCCAGTGCTGGTGGGCGGCTATCTCCGAGCCCGGCACCGCACGCGAGCCGATCGCCGCCGCGCTGCCCTCGCTGAGCGCCTTGTCCAGCCGCTCCAGCTCCTCGATCGGCGCCGCGAGATCGGCGTCCGTGACCAGCACCCGGCTGCCGCCGGTCGCGGCGACGCCGAGGCGCAGGGCGTTGCCCTTGCCCCGGTTGCGGTCCGCGGCGACCAGCCGGACGTGCGGGTGCTTTAAGGCGGCGACCTCGCGCGTCCCGTCGGTCGAGCCGTCGTCGGAGACGATCACTTCCCAGGAGCCGAAGCGGCTCTCGTTGTCCGCGAGATAACGGGTGACGGCGTCGAGCGTCGGGCCGAGCCGCTCCTCCTCGTTGTACGCCGGGATGACGACGGAAAGGTCGACGCTCCCCCTGTGCTCGTCCTCCGTGGTCCCGGTGGGCGCGGTCATCCGTTCTTCTCCGCCAGTCGCTCGATCAGGGCGAGGGAGTGGGTGTTGTACGCGGCGACGATCCCCCGGGCCGCCTCCGTGTCCCGGTGGGACAGCGCGTCGACCAACTCGGTGTGCCGGGACCACAGATACCCGCGTAGATCGGGCAGCCGGCGCAGATGCTGTACCGCGCACACCCAGGACTGCACGCGCAGCCGGTGCAGGAAGTCGCCGAGGTAGGGATTGCCGAACAGGGTCGACAGCTCCCGCCAGAAGCGCAGGTCGTAGCCGATGAGGACGGTCAGCTCACCGGCGGTCGCGGCGCGCTGCGCCTCCTCGCCGCGTCGCCGGACGGCGGCCAGGGCGGCGGCGACCCGCGGTTCCTCGGGGTCCTTGAAGGCGGGGTGGAGGCCGCCGGCGAGAGCCTGGAACATGCCGTCGGTGACCAGGCTGCGGGCCTCGATCATGCCCCGGTAGTCGGCGAGCGTGTACTCCGGCACCCGGAAGCCGCGGTGCTGGTCGGCGTCGAGGATGCCCTGCGCGGACAGGTCGACCAGCGCCTCGCGGACCGGCGTGGCGGACACCCCGTACTGCTCGGCGATCTCCTTGACCGTGAACTCCCGGCCCGGCTGCAGCCGCCCGGCGAGCACCTCGTCACGGAGCGCGTCCGCGATCTGCTGGCGCAGGGTACTGCGGGTCACAGCGCCGTTGCCGGGCATCGTCGGGTGCCTCTCCTCACGCGTACGGGTGACGTGCTCGCTCACAGATACATGTACGAGCACGCCACCTTACGCGTTCGGGTTCCGGGTGTACTCCTTCTGTACCCGCGAAGCTACCCGTGGGTCGCGCCCCCGAAGGGGCGCGGGGCTGTATCGGCTGCCGCCGCGTGGGCGCGACCAGCCCCCACCGGCCCGCAGCCGAAAACGGCGCCCCCTACACCGTGTACTCGTCGGCCACACTCAGCGCCGCGTCCAGCGCAGCGAACCCTTCCTTCAGCTCGGCCTCACTCACGTTGCACGGCGGCACCACATGCGTCCGGTTCATGTTCACGAACGGCCACAGCCCCTGCTTCTTCGCCGCACCGCCGAAGGCGGTCATCGCCGCGTTGGCCTCCCCGGCCGCGTTGTACGGCACCAGCGGCTCCCGGGTCTCACGGTTCCTCACCAGGTCGAGCGCCCAGAACATGCCGACCCCGCGGACCTCGCCCACACTCGGGTGCCGCTCGGCGAGCGCCGCGAGCGCGGGTCCGACGACCTCCGCCCCCAGCCGCTTCGCGTTCTCGACGACTCCCTCCTCCGCCATCACGTTGATCGTCGCGACGGCGGCCGCACAGGCCAGCGGATGCCCGGAGTACGTCAGCCCGCCCGGGTAGGGCCGCCTGGCGAAGGTCTCGGCGATCTTCTGTCCGATGGCGACCCCGCCCAGCGGCACATACCCGCTGTTCACGCCCTTGGCGAAGGTCATCAGGTCGGGTACGACCCCGAACAGGTCGGCGGCGAACCACTCCCCGGTCCGCCCGAACCCGGCCATGACCTCGTCCAGGACGAAGACGATCCCGTACTTGTCGCAGATCTCCCGGACCCCCGCCAGATACCCGGCAGGCGGCACCATGATCCCCGCGGTCCCGGGGATGGTCTCCAGCACGATCGCCGCGACCGTCCCCGGCCCCTCGAACGCGATCGTGGTCTCCAGGTGCTCCAGCGCCCGCGCGGTCTCCTGCTCCTCGGTCTCGGCGTAGAAACGGGAGCGGTAGAGGAACGGCGCCCAGAAGTGCACGACCCCGGCGGCGGCGCCGTCGGAGGCCCAGCGGCGCGGGTCACCGGTGATGTTGATCGCCTGCTGGGTGCCGCCGTGGTACGAGCGGTAGGCGGACAGCACCTTCGGGCGCCCGGTGTGCAGCCGGGCCATCCGCACGGCGTGCTCGACGGCGTCGGCGCCGCCGTTGGTGAAGAAGATCTTGTCCAGGTCGCCGGGCGTGCGCTCGGCGATCAGCCGGGCCGCCTCCGACCGGGCCTCGACGGCGAAGGCGGGCGCGAAGGTGGTCATCTTCGCGGCCTGTTCCTGGACGGCGGCGACGACCTTCGGGTGCTGGTACCCGATGTTGGTGAAGACGAGCCCGCTGGTGAAGTCCAGGTAGCGCCGGCCGTCGTAGTCCCAGAAGTACGACCCTTCGGCGCCCGCCACGGCGAGCGGGTCGATGAGGTCCTGCGCGGACCAGGAGTGGAAGACGTGCGCACGATCGGCCGCCTTCACGGCGGCTCCGGCCTGGGGATTGGGCTGAGGGGTCATGGCCGGGAGCGTAGGAGTGCTCGGCGGGGGAGCGATATCGGCGACATGTTCCGTGGTCAGGGGGATTCCGCGACAGGTTGTCCACAGCCTGGGGACACGGTTGGCCGAACGGCACCGGCGCCTGTTACGTAACCGTAGACATAGCGCGGCACGATCCCCGGAACGGCCGCATTATTCTCGGCTCGATCACAAGTGTGAGCAAGGAGCGGATCTGCCATGGAGAAGCTGGGGCCGGGGGATCCGCAGCACATCGGGCGCTACCGGCTGTTGGCACGGCTGGGTGCGGGCGGAATGGGGCACGTGTACCTCGCCCGGTCGGAGCGCGGCCGTACGGTCGCCGTGAAGCTGGTCCGGGCGGAGCTCGCCGAGCACGAGGAGTTCCGCGAGCGGTTCCGGCAGGAGGTCCGCAACGCCCAGCGGGTCGGCGGGTTCTGGACCGCGCCCGTCCTGGACGCCGACACCGAGGCCGCGGTGCCCTGGGTGGCCACCGGCTATGTGGCCGGGCCGAGCCTCCAGCGGGTCGTCGAGCACGAACACGGGCCACTGCCCGAGCGGTCGGTGCGCATCCTCGCCGCCGGTCTTGCGCATGCGCTGGGCAACATCCACGCGGCCGGGATCGTCCACCGTGACCTGAAGCCGTCCAACGTGATGCTCACCATAGAAGGACCCCGGGTCATCGACTTCGGCATCGCGCGGGCACTGGAGACGCTGCCGGGCGAACGGCTCACCCAGACCGGCTCCCTCCTCGGCTCGCCCGGCTTCATGGCCCCCGAGCAGGTGCGCGGCGACCGGATCACCCCGGCCTGCGACATCTTCTGCCTCGGCTCGGTGCTCGCCTACGCGGCCACCGGCCGGCTCCCCTTCGGCTCCACCGAGGGCGGCGCGCACTCCCTGATGTTCCGGATCGCCCAGGAGGACCCCGACCTCTCCGGTCTCCCCGAGGGCATCGCCGACGTGGTCCGCGACTGCCTGCGCAAGGACCCGGAGGCACGACCGTCGCTGGAGGCGATCCTGTCCCGCACCGGAGCGGGCGCCACGGTCTGGGAGGGCCGCTCCCGGGACCCCTGGCTCCCGGGCTCCCTGGTGGCCCAACTCGGCCGCCATGCGGTGGAGTTGCTGGAGGTGGAGGACCCGACGGTTTACGGGGCGCTAGTGGGTCCCGAACGAGGGTCGGCGGACCAGCGGGCGCAAGGGCCAACCCCCCAAGGGGCGCGGGGCGGTGTCGAATCTGCGGCTGCCGTCGCGGGGGCGCGACCGGCCACGAACCACCCGCAGCCGACACCCGACACCTCGTCCCCCGAACACGCCTCCGCCCACCAGGCCTACGGCTACCAGAACCAGCCTCACCAGCACCCCCAGCCGTACAACCCGTACACCACCGCAACCACCCCTGACCCCACCCCCGACTCCACCCGGATGTACCCCCCTGTCCCCCCGCTTCCCCTCTACGACCCCGACCCCACCCCCGCCGACGAGCCCCGCCGCACCCCCCGCTCCACCGCCCTCCTCGTCACCGTCGCGCTGATCGTGATACTGGCCGCGGGCGGCTCGGTGTACGCGCTCATGAACAGCGGCGGCGACAGCACGGACGACAAGGCGGCCGGCAAGGTCACCGCCACCCCGTCGGCCACCGCCCCCACCGCCTCCGACGAGGCGACGCCCACGAAGTCGCCCTCTTCCTCGGCGGCTTCGAAAAGCACCGTTCCCAGCGGCTTCCTCGGCACCTGGGACACGTCGATAGACAATGACACCGGCCACAACACCCGCGAACTGACCATCCGTCAGGGCGCCGTGGGCGACACAGTCCTCACCCTGGTGGCGGACGGCCCCGGCTACCACTGCGAGTTCACGGCGAAGCTGGCCGGGAAGCCGGGCGCCGGCGGCCCGTTGGAGATCGGCCCGTCCAAGGTCACGAGCGGCAAGCCGCGTACGTCGTGCAGCGCCGGAGAGGCCACCGAGGTGACCCTGCTGTCGGGCGGCAAGCTGAAGCGCGTGACGAAGGACGGCGAGGAGAGCCTGACCTACAGCAAGGAGTGAACAGAACAAGGGGCGGCCCCTTACGGGGCGCTGCCCAGGCTCACCCAGGTGCCCTGCTCGGCCGAGCGGCTCATCGCGTCGAGGGCGGTGGCGCTGTGCACGGCGTCGTCGAGGGTCGGGCCGTGGGGCGTGCCGTCGGCGATCGACCGCAGGAAGTTGCAGGCCTCGATCACCTTCAGGTCGTCGTAGCCCATCGCGTTGGCCGCGCCGGGCTGGAAGGCGGCGTACTCGCCGTGGCCGGGGCCGACGAACACCGTGCTGACGGGCTGGTCCTGGTACGCCGTGCCGCGGCTGACACCCAGCTCGCCCATCCGCCGGTAGTCCCAGAAGACGGCGCCCTTGGTGCCGTGCACCTCGAAGCCGTAGTTGTTCTGCTCGCCGACCGAGACCCGGGAGGCCTCCAGGACACCCCGGGCGCCGGAGGCGAAGCGCAGCAGGCAGTTGACGTAGTCCTCGTTCTCGACGGGGCCGAGTTCGCCGCCGGTGGCGAGGGTGTGGCCGGCGGTGGCGCCGGTGGGCCGGGCCCGCTCCGGGATGAACACGGCCGTGTCGGCGGCCAGCGACTCGATGTCGCCGAGCAGGAAACGGGCCAGGTCGACGCCGTGCGAGGCCAGGTCGCCGAGGACACCGCCGCCACCGCGCGCCCGCTCGTACCGCCAGGTCAGGGCGCCGTCCGGGTGCGCCGCGTAGTCACTGAAGAGGCGGATGCGGACATGCGTCACGGTTCCGAGCTCACCGGAGGCGATCAGCTCACGGGCGTAGGCGACGGCGGGCGCGTTGCGGTAGTTGAACCCGACGGTGCCCCGCACCCCGGCCTTGGCCACCGCCTCCGACACCGCCCGCGCGTCCTGCGCGGTCAGCCCGACCGGCTTCTCGATCCAGATGTGCTTGCCGGCCTCGGCCATCGCGACGCCGATCTCGCGGTGCAGGAAGTTCGGCGCGGTGATGCTGACGGCGTGGACCCGGGGGTCGGCGACCACGTCCCGCCAGTCCCGGGTGGTGCTCCGGAACCCGAACTGCGCGGCAGCCTCCTCGGCCCGCCCCGGCACCTCCTCGGCGACGGTCACCAGCTCGGCACGCACGGGCAGCTGCGGGAAGTGGTGAGGAACCCGCTGGTAGGCCTGGCTGTGCACCCGCCCCATCCAGCCGAATCCGACGACGGCGACGCCGAGTGTTCTCACGTCCATTGGCTGCCCTTCTCCACACCGTTCCAGCGACTGCGCTGCTCACGATGGGGGCCCGCCCTATTGATGTCAAGACATTCGGGCGTCTGGACAATGCCGCGCGCACCGCCATCGTGGTCGCCCGCGCAGTTCCCCGCGCCCCTGGGTGGAGGGGGGTTCGCGCCGTGGGTCGGTGCGGCTGCGTGGGGGTTGCTCGCGCAGTTCCCCGCGCCCCTTACGGGGCTCATCGCGCGGTGGGGGTTGCTCGCGCCCTTTGGGGCGCCTCTGTGGCGCCGCCCGCTACAGCGCCCCGTCAGGGGCGCGGGGAACTGCGCGGGCGACCACGACGGTGCGGCACTGAACCACGGCGCGAACCCCCCTCCACCCAGGGGCGCGGGGAACTGCGCAAAAAGCCCCCACGGCGCCGCATCGACCCCACAGCGCGCACCCCCTCCCCCCGGCCCCCTCACCGAGGTTCCGGTGGGCGCTGCCTGGGCATGTTCGGCCGAGCCCCGTTAGGTCCCGGCGGCAGCGGAAACCTCCCGTTCAGATGCCCCGCATCCGCCCGCGGCCCCGCCGCCACCGTCGCCTGCATACCCAGCGGCGTAGGCCCCGTCCGGAACTCCACCATCCAGTCGGCCGTCTCCGTACGGACCAGCTCCGTCACGTCCTCCGAAAACCTCCGCAGCACCGCCAGACACCGCTCGGCCGCCTCGCTCGCCGTACCCTCCGCCGGCCCCAGCACCTCCCGCACGCTCTCCGACGCCCAGTCGAACTGGAGCACCTGCAACCGCCGCTGCACGGCCTGCGCCGTGGCCATGTCCCTTATCCACCCGGACGTCACCCCGAAGAACCGGTCGAGGCCGACGCAGGACACCCCCGTCAGCAGCGCGAGATACCCCCAGGGCGCCACCCCGCCGATCACCCCGGTGAGGTCGAGGAGCGGCAGCGCGGCCCCCAGTACCGCCCCCACCGCCGCCCCGCACCGCAGGGCCCGCGCGCCCCGCCGCTTCCACACCCGGTCCGCCAGATACCACGCGGCCGTCTCCAGCGCCCCGCGCTCCACCCACCGGTACAGCTCGTCGAGCCGCTCGGCCGGCTCACCCCAGTCCCCGAGCGGGAACGCCCGCCCGGTCAGATCACCCGGCCGCAGTCCGGCCGCGCCCTCGCCGCCCCGCCCGTCCTGACGCGGTCCGTCCTGACGCGGTCCCTCGGGCTGCATCTCCGGCTGACCCACCCGGCACTCCTTAACTGATCCCGAACCGACCCCGACCGGTCACATTCCGTGACATTGGACCTGATGTCGGACCTCGCGTCGGACCTGGCACTGGACCTGACAATGGATGCTGACGACGGGAACCCTTCCTACCGCCCAATGGGTGGCGAAGGCCCGGCTTTCGCCTATTTTCCGCCCGGAAGTGGGCCTTGATCAGGTATAGGACTCCCGGGAATCTCACTCGAAAGAGTGGCGGGGCGATGGCTGCGTCAACCACGTAGGCTCATGCACAACAGAGAAAATCCGGACCCGACCCAGGAGCTGATCGTGATCCCCGGTGGTGGCCAGCCCAACATGCAGCAGCTGCTCCAGCAGGCCCAGAAGATGCAGCAGGACCTGGCACGGGCCCAGGAGGAACTGGCGAACACGGAGGTCGACGGACAGGCGGGCGGCGGCCTGGTGCGGGCCACCGTGACCGGTTCCGGCGAGCTGCGCGCGCTGACGATCGACCCGAAGGCGGTGGACCCGGACGACACCGAGACCCTCGCCGACCTGGTCGTCGCGGCGGTCCAGGCGGCCAACGCGAACGCCCAGGCGCTCCAGCAGCAGAAGCTGGGCCCGCTGGCGCAGGGTCTGGGCGGCGGCAGCGGCATCCCCGGCCTGCCGTTCTGATGTTCGTCGCCCGCGCGACACCCGTACCGCCTTCCTAGGACAGGCGGCAGCCAACTACCGTACGTACCGAAAGACTCCAGGAAGGGCAGTCCGTTGTACGAAGGCGTGGTCCAGGACCTCATCGACGAGCTGGGGCGGCTTCCCGGCGTCGGTCCCAAGAGCGCGCAGCGGATCGCCTTCCACATCCTGCAAGCCGAGCCGACGGACGTACGTCGTCTCGCGCAGGCTCTCCTGGAGGTGAAGGCGAAGGTCCGCTTCTGCGCGACCTGCGGCAACGTGGCACAGGAGGAGCTGTGCAACATCTGCCGCGACACCCGCCGCGATACGACGGTCATCTGCGTGGTGGAGGAGCCGAAGGACGTGGTGGCCATCGAGCGCACCCGCGAGTTCCGCGGCCGTTACCACGTGCTCGGCGGCGCGATCAGCCCGATCGAGGGCGTCGGCCCCGACGACCTCCGGATAAGGGAACTGCTCGCCCGCCTCGCGGACGGCACGGTCACCGAGCTGATCCTCGCCACGGACCCGAACCTGGAGGGCGAGGCGACTGCCACCTACCTCGCCCGCATGATCAAACCCATGGGCCTGAAGGTCACCCGCCTGGCCAGCGGCCTCCCGGTGGGTGGCGACCTGGAATACGCGGACGAGGTCACCCTCGGCCGCGCCTTCGAGGGGAGACGACTCCTAGATGTCTGACGCCACGCTGCACGCGACCGCGCAGAACCCGGACGACTTCGCGGTCCAGATCGCGGACCAGGTGGAGAGCTTCCTGGTGGCCGTGACGGAGGTGTCGAAGGGCGACGAGCCGGACTCGGCGGTCCCCTTCCTCCTCCTGGAGGTCTCCCAGCTCCTGCTGGCCGGCGGCCGCCTCGGCGCGCACGAGGACATGGTTCCCGACGAGCGCTACGAGCCGGACCTGGGCCCGGAGCCGGACGTCGACCAGCTCCGCGAGAACTTCGCGCGCCTGCTGGACCCCATCGACGTGTACTCCGAGGTCTTCGACCCCTACGCGCCCCGCAAGGCCCCCGTCCCGGCCCGTATCTCGGACGACCTGGCCGACATCATCACCGACCTCCGCCACGGCATGGCCCACTACCGCGCGGGCCGCGTCACGGAGGCCATGTGGTGGTGGCAGTTCTCCTACTTCTCCAACTGGGGCCCCACGGCGTCCGCGGTCCTGCGCGCCCTCCAGTCCGTCCTGATCCACGTCCGCCTGAACCAGCCCCTGGAGGAACTGGACGGCCTGGACACGGACCAGGACACGATCGGCGACGAGACCCTGGAGTTCGAGGCGGGCCAGGTCATGGAACAGGAGATCGGCGGATCCCTGGGCCTGCGCTCCACGGCCAAGTAGGGCGCTACAGAGTCCACACCCCCTTCGCCACCGCCGTCACCCCGCCCGTCAACGCCAGGGCGAGGACCAGGCGGCGGGCCTGGTGTTCGGGGAGGCGGTCGTCTATCGCTCTGCCGAGCAGCCCGCCCGTCAGCATCGCGGCGCCCGCCGCCGCCCATTCCGGGCCGGTCAGGGCCGGTATCCCGTTCGCCGTCACCGAGAACGCGTTGACGACCACGCCGTAGAACTGGGCGTTCGGGACGAACTCCCGTACGGTCCAGCCCGCGTTGAGGGCGTAGAGGGAGATCGGTGGGCCGCCCACGCCCGCCGCCGAGTTCATGAAGCCGCCCACCGCGCCGGCCGTGAGCGCGCCGCCCCGGCCGCGGAGGGCGGGCAGGCGGGCGCCGCGCATCACCAGGAGGACGGCCGCCGTCACCAGGGCACCCATGGTCAGGAGGAGGTACGGCGGCGGGAGTCGGTGGGTCAGCCAGGTGCCCGCGGGCACGGTGCAGGCCGCCGCCGCGCACAGCGGGATCATCGCCGCCGGACGGACCCAGCGCCAGCCGCCCGCCAGGCCCACGACGCTGATCGCGCCCGCCGCGCAGTTGGCGAGCGCGACACCCTCGGCGGGCCCGAGGAGCAGGATCAGGGCCGGTACGGCGACCAGCGCGAAGCCCATGCCGGTCAGCCACTGCACGCTCGCGCCCAGCAGCACGATGCCGGAGAGCGGGAGCAACGTCGTCGTCATGGTGTAACTGGCTACACCAATGGTTCGGGAGTGCGCGTCCTCGTTTCGGTGTCCGGCGGACGGAATCGTTGATCTCGCCAGGTCAGCCAACCCGAGACACAAGGATCCCGCCGTGAAGCCGCTGCTCTCCTCCCGTCCCGTCCTGTGGTTCCTCTTCCTCTTCAACCTCGTCGTCGCCGCCGTCGCGCCCTTCGCCGTCGACGGCACGCAGGGCGTGCTGACCGCCGTCGGGATGGGGGTCGTCTCGCTCGGCGCCGGGGTGAGTCTGCTCAGGGGCTGAGATGTGCGCGGGCCGCATTGTGAGGCAGGGCACTTTCCCGCGTGGCGTCGCGTTGTCTGGGCAGGTTCCGGTCGCGAGCGCGGAGGTCCGGCCGGTCTCACCATGCGGGAGCAGGCCGGTGGATTTCGGACGCTCGTTAAAATGAGCCGACACAGACGAACCGAGCGAGGAGCGCACGTGGGCCTTGTCGTGCAGAAGTACGGAGGCTCCTCCGTAGCCGATGCCGAGGGCATCAAGCGCGTCGCCAAGCGGATCGTGGAAGCGAAGAAGAACGGCAACCAGGTGGTTGTCGTCGTTTCCGCGATGGGCGACACGACGGACGAGCTGATCGATCTCGCCGAGCAGGTATCCCCGATGCCTGCCGGGCGTGAGTTCGACATGCTGCTGACCGCCGGAGAGCGGATCTCCATGGCCCTGCTGGCGATGGCGATCAAAAACCTGGGCCACGAGGCCCAGTCGTTCACCGGCAGCCAGGCAGGCGTCATCACCGACTCGGTCCACAACAAAGCCCGGATCATCGACGTCACGCCGGGGCGGATCCGGACGGCCCTGGACGAGGGCAACATCGCGATCGTCGCCGGGTTCCAGGGCGTCAGCGCGGACAAGAAGGACATCACCACGCTGGGGCGCGGCGGGTCCGACACCACGGCCGTGGCGCTCGCCGCCGCGCTCGACGCCGAGGTCTGCGAGATCTACACCGACGTCGACGGTGTGTTCACCGCCGACCCGCGCGTGGTGAAGAAGGCGCGGAAGATCGACTGGATCTCCTTCGAGGACATGCTGGAGCTCGCCGCCTCCGGTTCCAAGGTGCTGCTCCACCGCTGTGTGGAGTACGCCCGCCGCTACAACATCCCGATCCACGTCCGGTCCAGCTTCAGCGGACTTCAGGGCACGTGGGTCAGCAGCAAGCCGATTGGGGACAAGAAGGTGGAGCAGGCCATCATCTCCGGTGTCGCACACGACACCTCCGAGGCCAAGATCACGGTCGTCGGTGTACCGGACAAGCCGGGCGAGGCCGCCGCCATCTTCCGGACCATCGCCGACGCCCAGATCAACATCGACATGGTCGTGCAGAACGTGTCCGCCGCCGCCACCGGCCTGACGGACATCTCCTTCACGCTCCCGAAGACCGAGGGCCGCAAGGCCATCGACGCGCTGGAGCGCAACCGGTCGGGCATCGGCTTCGACTCGCTGCGCTACGACGACCAGATCGGCAAGATCTCCCTGGTCGGCGCGGGCATGAAGACCAACCCCGGAGTCACGGCCTCGTTCTTCGAGGCGCTCAGCGACGCCGGGGTGAACATCGAGCTGATCTCGACCTCCGAGATCCGCATCTCGGTCGTCACCCGGGCCGACGACGTGCCGGAGGCCGTGCGCGCCGTGCACACCGCGTTCGGGCTCGACTCCGACTCCGACGAGGCCGTGGTCTACGGAGGCACCGGCCGATGACGGGCAAGCCGACGCTCGCGGTCGTGGGGGCGACCGGGGCCGTCGGCACGGTCATGCTCCAGATCCTGTCCCAGCGGGCGGACGTCTGGGGCGAGATCCGCCTGATCGCGTCCCCGCGCTCGGCCGGCCGCAAGCTGACCGTGCGCGGCGAGGAGGTCGAGGTGGCGGCCCTCGCGGAGGAGGCCTTCGACGGGGTCGACGTCGCGATGTTCGACGTACCCGACGAGGTGTCCGCGCGCTGGGCGCCCGTCGCCGCGGCCAAGGGCGTCGTCGTGGTGGACAACTCCGGGGCCTTCCGGATGGACCCCGAGGTGCCGCTGGTCGTCCCCGAGGTCAATCCGCACTGCGCCCGCAACCGGCCGCGCGGGATCATCGCCAACCCCAACTGCACCACCCTGTCGATGATCGTCGCCCTGGGCGCGCTGCACGCCGAGTTCGGGCTGCGCGAGCTGGTGGTGTCGTCGTACCAGGCGGTGAGCGGGGCCGGGCGGGCCGGCGTGGAGACGCTGCGGGCCCAGCTGTCGATGGTCGCCGGTACGGAGCTGGGCACCAAGCCGGGTGACGTACGGCGGGCGGTCGGGGAGCGCACCGGGCCGTTCCCGGAGCCGGTCGCGCTCAACGTCGTACCGTGGGCGGGGTCGCTGCGGGAGGACGGCTGGTCGTCGGAGGAGATGAAGGTACGGGACGAGTCCCGCAAGATCCTCGGACTGCCGAAGCTGCCGGTCGCGGTGACATGCGTACGAGTCCCGGTGGTCACCACCCACTCGCTGACGGTGCACGCCCGCTTCCAGGGCCCGGTCACGGTCGACGGGGCCCGGGAGATCCTGGACACGGCCCCGGGCGTCGTCCTCTTCGACAACCCGGCCGCCGGCGAGTTCCCGACCCCCGCCGACGTGGTGGGCACCGATCCGACCTGGGTCGGGCGGGTACGGCGGGCGCTCGACGACCCGACCGCGCTGGAACTCTTCGTGTGCGGGGACAATCTTCGTAAAGGGGCCGCGTTGAACACCGCGCAGATCGCCGAGCTGGTGGCGGCGGAGCTGACCGGCCGTTCAGGAGCGGCGGAGTTCGTATGAACAGCCGGTGACCACGGCAAATGGCATGGTGACGCTCCGCATGGGAGCGCGCCCACAGGTAGGATCCGCGTAAGAAATGTGTCCGGGAGCATGGTCCAAACCTCTTGAACCCCGACCCCCCGGCGTTCGAAGATTTTCCTCCCCGTCCTCCGCAACCATGCGGGCGGCGGGGAGCGTCTTTGCGGTCGCCCACTTACCGGGCGCTTACGCAACCGGGCCTCCGGGTCGTGGGGGCGCATGATCCTGGCGTGGGGACGCCGTGATCAGGGCGTGGGGACGCCCGTTCATATGGGACATAAAGGAAGAGCGGGACGCATGACGGCAATTGAGGCACCGTCGGGTGTGCTGCCGGACGCGCACGGAACGGTACCGGCGGTACTGGCGGTGCCGACCGAGCGGCCGTCCGGCGGGCTCGGCGTGCGCCCGTCCGGCATGCCCGGCGTAAAAGTGATGCCCGGCACGTACAACCCCATCGGGGGTAGACGTGTCCAACTGGCGTGGCAGAGGTTCTCGAACTCAGTGCGCCCCTCGGCGCGACGGCCCTGCGGCCGCCCCGCGCCGGCCAGCGCCCCCGCATGCCCGGCGCGGCCGGCGGCATGCCGGTGATCGCCCCCATGCCCGCAGCGCGGCCCACCCGCATACCCAGCCAGCGCGACGGCTCGGAGGAGACGGCGACGGCGGCCGGTACCACCGTCGACCACCTCACCGAGACCTACCGGGCGCACTACCGCTCGCTCCTCGGCCTCGCCGCGCTCCTCCTCGACGACACCGCCTCCTGCGAGGACGTCGTCCAGGAGGCCTTCATCCGCGTCCACTCCGCCCGCAAACGCGTCCGGGACCCGGAGAAGACCCTGGCCTACCTGCGCCAGACGGTCGTCAACCTCTCCCGCTCCGCGCTGCGCCGCCGCATCCTCGGACTCAAGCTCCTCTCCAAGCCGATGCCGGACGCGGCCAGCGCCGAGGAAGGCGCCTACGACCAGCTGGAGCGCCGCGACCTGATCAAGGCGATGAAGGGCCTCCAGCGCCGCCAGCGCGAGGTCCTCGTCCTGCGCTACTTCGCCGACATGACCGAGGCCCAGGTCGCCGAGACGCTCGGCATCTCGCTGGGCTCGGTGAAGGCGTACGGTTCACGCGGGATCGCGGCCCTGCGGGTGGCGATGGAGGCTGCGGCATGACCGACAGCCCCGAGGGAGGCGACTCACATGATCGCCACGAGCCCTACGCCTGGCACGAGCCGACGCCAGAACAGCACGAGCAAGAGCACACGCAATCGCACGCTGGGAACGGAACTGTGAACCACGGCCCCGACGAAAAGGGCCCCGAGGGCCTGGGACAGGGCCCTGAAGGGCTCCGGAGCGGACTCGGCGCCGGCTTCGGTCCCGGTGCCGACGTCCCCGCAACCCTGGACGGGCTCGACGCGGACGAGCTGGCCCTGCGCCGGCTGCTGCACTCCGCGGTCGACGACGTCGCGCCGCGCGACGGCGCCCTCGACCACCTGCGCCGCGCGGTGCCCGCCCGCCGGGCCCGCAAGCGCCAGGCCGCCGTCGGCATGGCGGCCGCGGCCCTGTTCATCGGCACCGCGGTCCCCGCCCTCGTGCACGTGTCCAACTCCGGCGGCACCGACCCCAACACCTCCATGGCCGGCCAGGCCTCCCAGGCGCAGGGCGGCGCCACCGGCGGCAAGAACCCGGACGGCGGCGCCAGCACCGAGGGCGGCACCAGCGGCCAGGCCACCGGCCAGAGCCCCGGCGGCGCCAAGGACGGCGGCAAGAGCGAGAGCACCGGGGCCGTCACCGGCACCAAGGTCGTCCCCACCGCCAGTGCCGCCAGCAGCGCCCCCGTCTGCACCTCCGAGCAGCTCGGCACCCCCACGGCCGGCGTCGACGCCGCCGACTCCACGGGCGTCGTCTACGGCACCTTCCGCATCGTCAACGTCTCGGCGACGAGCTGTACCGTCGGCGGCCCCGGCAGCGTGGCCCTGCTCGCACAGGGCGCGGCCGACAGCACCAAGATCAACGCCGCCCGGCACGCCTCCGGCGACCCGGCGGCCGGGCTGCCCGACCCCACCACCGAACTCACCGGCCTGATCCTGGCGCCCCGCGCGGCCTACGAGGAGAAGTTCGCCTTCGTGCCCTCGGAGACCTGCCCGACCAGCGGCTCCAGCACCGGCGGCTCCACCGACACCGGCGGCACCGACGGCGGTACGCCCTCCCCGAGCCCCTCCGAGGGCGCCAGCAGCAGCGCGGGGACGACCACGTCCGGGTCGGACGGCACCACCACCCAGCTGCTCACCGAGGACGGCGTCCCGGCCGACGGGAGCATCGCGGTCTCGTACACCCCGCAGGCCGGATCGCCGACCGGCTCGGCGACGGTGACGAACGCGTGCGCCGGGACGGTCTACTGGACCGGGGTCCTGCCGGCGGTGTGACGGCCGGGCGCCGGGCCCGGCCTCCGGCCGGTCAGACGACGGCGGTCGGCTGCTGGGCTTCCTCGTCCGGGACCAGGCCGAGCGCCGCGTCCCGGGCGAACTCCACCTCGCGGCGCAGCAGCCGGAACCACATGAACACCACGAACCCCGCGAACACGAACCACTCACCGGTGTAACCGAGGTTCTGGAACGCCTTCAGGTCGAGCCCTGAGTTGTCCGGCGCGGTCGCCGGTACGGCCGTCATCCCCGAGTCGGCCTTGTCCAGGGTGATCCACGCGTCGTACACCGAGTAGGGCACCAGGTTCACCAGGGAGGCCGCGCTGATCGCCGCCGTCTGCCCCGACGGCAGCCCGCCCTGGTTGCTGATGCCGTCGTCCCCCGGCGTCTCGGAGGCCTGCAGCGCACCGGTGACGGTGACCTCGCCGGCGGGCGGGGCGGGCGCCTCGGCGGCGTCGGCCTTGCCGGGCAGCCAGCCGCGTACGACGGGCAGGGCCTTGCCGGAGTCGGTGCGCAGCAGGGTCAGGACGTAGAAGCCGTTCTTCCCGTCGATCTGGCGGTCGGGCACGAGCAGCTGCTTGGCGTACCGGCCGGTGACGGTGGCCCGCTGGCCGGAGGTCGACTGGTCGACGGGGAGCAGGTCGGCCAGCGGCCGGGCGGCCTCCGTCTTCGCCGTCTCGACCTGCTTGTCGGCGCTGCGATGCGCCTCGACCCGCGCCTCGAAGCGGCTCAGCTGCCACGACCCCATGAAGATGCAGAACGGGATGGCGAGCAGCACGAAGACGTTGATGCCCCACCAGCGGGGTGTAAGCAGGAAGCGGTACACGCCGTCCACGGTACGGGGCGGTTCATGACGGTTTACGGGCGGGGTGGGCGCGTCCCGGGGGGCTTGGCGTCCCGGACGTCTACCTGGAGGTTCGCAAAGTTATCCACAGGCCGCGGACGCTCCTCGACGCATTGTGGGCGGGGACGGGCACTATGGGGCCATGACTGCGGCCATGAGTGAGAGCGACATGCCGGACTGGGAGAAGCGCTTCCGCGCCCCTCGGGTCTCCCTGCCGGACTGGGCGGAGGACGCCCCCGACCGTTCCCTGTTCGTGTCGAACGCGACGGGGACGTACGAGCTGTACGCCTGGGACCGCGCGAGCGGCGAGCAGCGCCAGGTGACGAACCGGCCGAACGGCACGACGGACGGGCTGCTCTCCCCGGACGGCGCGTGGATCTGGTGGTTCGACGACAAGGACGGCGACGAGTTCGGCGTCTGGCGCCGCCAGCCCTTCGGCGGCGGCGCGGACGAGGAGGCGACACCGGGCCTGGACCCGTCCTACCCCTCCGGCCTGGCGCTCGGCCGGGACGGCCGTACGGCGGTCGTGGGCCGCTCCACGGACGACGAGGGTACGACGATCTACCTGACCAGAACGAGTGAGGAGCCGCTGGAGATCTACCGGCACGCCGAGTCGGCGGGCGTCGGCGACCTCTCCCACGACGGCGCGCTGATCGCGATCGAGCACACCGAGCACGGCGACGCGATGCACTCGGCGCTGCGCGTGGTCCGTCCGGACGGCACGACGGTCGCCGAGCTCGACGACACCGACGGCGGCACCGAGGAACTGGGCCTGGAGGTACTGGGCTTCGCCCCGGTCGACGGCGACCCGCGGCTGCTGATCGGCCACCAGCGGCGCGGCCGCTGGGAACCCCTGGTCTGGAACGTCGCCTCCGGCGAGCAGACGGACCTGACCCTCGACCTGCCGGGCGACGTGAGCGCGGAGTGGTACCCGGACGGCAGCGCGCTGCTCGTCGCGCACAGCCACAAGGCCCGCAGCGACCTGTTCCGCTACGACCTGGCCACGCACCAGCTGGAGCGCATCCCGACCCCGCCGGGCTCCGTCTCGGGGGCCACGGCCCGCCCCGACGGCACCGTCGAGTACCTCTGGTCGTCGGCCGCCGAGCCGCCGGCGGTCCGCTCGACGACCGGCGGGGTGGTCCTGGACCCGCCTGGCATGAAGTGCCCCCCGTCGGTCCCGGTCTCGGACGCGTGGGTCGAGGGCCCCGGCGGCCTGATCCACGCCCTGATCCAGAAGCCGGCCGGAGCGACGGGCCCCCTGCCCACCGTCTTCGACCTGCACGGCGGCCCGACCTGGCACGACAGCGACAGCTTCGCGGCGGGCCCGGCGGCCTGGGTGGACCACGGGTACGCGGTGGTCCGCATCAACTATCGCGGCTCCACGGGCTACGGCCGGGCCTGGACGGACGCGCTGAAGCACCGGGTGGGCCTGATCGAGCTGGAGGACGTGGCGGCGGTCCGGGACTGGGCGATCGAGTCCGGCCTCGCCGACCCCGACCGCCTCATCCTGACCGGCGGCTCCTGGGGCGGCTACCTCACGCTGCTGGGCCTGGGCACCCAGCCCGGGGCCTGGACGGTGGGCATCGCCGTCGTCCCCGTCGCCGACTACGTCACCGCGTACCACGACGAGATGGAGTCCCTCAAGGCGATGGACCGCACGCTGCTGGGCGGCACCCCGGAAGAGGTCCCCGACCGCTTCGCCGCGTCCTCGCCGTTGACTTACGTCGACGACGTCAAGGCCCCCGTCTACATCTCGGCCGGTCTCAACGACCCCCGCTGCCCGATCCGCCAGATCGACAACTACGTCAACCGCCTGGCGGCCCGCTCGGCCCCGCACGAGGTCTACCGCTACGACGCGGGCCACGGCTCCCTCGTTGTCGACGAACGCATCAAGCAACTCCGCCTGGAAATGGACTTCGCAGAACGCCACCTCACGCCTACGGCGACAGCACCGACAGACTGACCCCCTTTCCCACCCACCCACCCGACTCGGTCAGCGAAGAGGCGAGGCCCTCACCCATGCTGGGCCAAGACTGGAGAAGCACCGCTCACTGCTGAGAAGCCGCGACTCAGGCGCCCCGTCAGGGAGCACCGCTCATGTTGAGAAGCCGCGGCTCAGGCGCCCCGTCAGGGGCGCGGGGCTGTATCTGATATGCGGCTCCGCCGCGTGGGCGCGAGCAGCCACCACGGCGCGGCACCGAGCCACGGCGCGGGGCTGCATTCGATATGCGGCTTCGTCGCGTGGGCGTGCTCAGCCCCCACTCGGCCGCATGCCCGCCCGCCACCGCAACCCACCCACCCCCACCCCTCAACCGAGCGAGTCGGGTGGGTGGGTGGGCGAGGCTCGGCGGCCGGACAACTCCGCCAGCCCCCTCCGCGTGGCGACCACCACCACCCGATCCCCACCCCGCAACACATACCCCCCGTCCGCAACCCCCGGCCTCCCCTCAAGCCCCAGCACCCGCCACGCCCCCGCCCGAAACGCCCCCGCCACGGTCCGCCCTTCCAACTGCGGATGCCCGCCCACCTCCACCACCGCCACCAGCAACACCTTCCGCTCCACCGGAATCGCCCCGAGGATCTGCCGCCCCAGCATCGCCCCCGCGAAGGACGGCGCCGCCAGGTACGACACACTCCGGCTCCGGGTGACCGCGTGCGGATGCGCCGCCCGCAGCGTCCGGTACACCGCCGTCGCGAAGTCGTCGTCGTACAGCCGCAGCACCGCCGTCAGATCGGGCCGCACGGACCGCGCGTACAGCACGGCCTCCAGATTCGTCGTGTCCGCACTGGTCACCGCGAGCAGCGCCTGCGCCCGATGGATCTTCGCGGCCTCCAGGACCCCTTCCTGGGTCACGTCCCCGAGCACCACCGGCACCCGCAGCCGCCGCGCCACCGCCAGCCCGCGCGCCTCGGGATCCGACTCGACGCACACCACGGGAACGTGCAGCTCCCGCAACCGCGTCAGCACGCGCGTACCGATCTTCCCCAGCCCGAGGAGCACCACATGCCCACTCAGCCCCCGAGGCGGCTTGCGCAGCGCGGAAGCGGTCCGGAAGGTGCCGAGCGCCTCCAGGACCGCCGCCAGCAGCACCGGCAGCAGCAGCAACCCGACCAGCCCGGTCAGCAACTGCAGGATCTGCCGGCCGAGCGACGCCCCGATCGCGGGATCGTCGATGGCGAACAGGTCGAGGAGCGTGTAGTAGAAGGCCCGTACCGGATGCATGCCCGTCACCACCGACAACGCGATCGCGAGCGCGACCACGCACGCCACGCTCCCGGCCAGCGACCACCTCAGCCGCCGCGAGAACAGCGAGGCGAGCGGCGGTACGACCCCGACCCCGCGCCCGGCCGGCTCCGCCGCCCCCGCGGACGACGACACATGCTCCAGCGCCATCACGCCGCGCTCGTCCGCGGCCCGTACCTGCTCCCCGTCCGGCAGCAGCAGCGGCCACCGCTCCCGGCCGCCGCCCTCGGCCGGCTCGGGCCCGGTGCCGTTCGGCGAGAGCAGCGCCAGCGGGAACAGCCCCTGCCCGTCGGCGCCCTGCCGGCCACCGGCACCCGGCGGCAGTTCCACCGCCCGCAGCACCAGGCCCTTCGTGTGGATGACCCGGCCCCGCCCGGCGAGCGCGGTGGCGGCGAGCGCGGGCGCGGCGGTGTCGGCGTCGGACAGCACGATCGTGGAGGCGTCCCCCACCGCACCGGCCCCGCCGCCGTCCGCGTCCTCGATCGCCAACGCGGCCGCCTGGTCGAGGAGTTCCTCGATGTGCTGGCCCAACCGCCGGTTGTAAAGCCGCAGTACGAGCCGCAGCCGTGGATTCAGCCGGCGGGCGGTGAGGGCGGCCCGGATGTTGGTCTCGTCGTCGTCGTACACGAGCGCCAGCGCGGCGGCCCGCTCCACACCCGCCTCGGCGAGCACCGCCTCGCTCGCCTCGACGGCCTCCAGCACCCGCTCCCCACGCGGCCCTTCACCGCCACCGCCACCGCCACCGCCACCGGATCCGGCACCGGCGTCCGAACCGGAACCACCGTTCCCGCCGCCGTTGCCACCGTTGCCGCCCGTCCGCCCCACGGCCGCACTGACCACCCGGTCGAACAGCGCGGCCGACGCGGCCCGGGCGCGCCCGACGACCGGCGGCCGGGCGATGCGCACGTTCGGCGGTACGACAAGGGTGACCTGCTCGCCGTAGACCGTGCGCAACTCGGCGGCCAGCCGGTGCGCGAGCCCGTCGTCCCCGCAGACCACCATCTGCGCCGGACCGCCACCACCTTGATACGGAACGCTAGCCACAAGGGAAAAGACTGCCTCAACGGGACGCATGGTTCCAGCAACGAAGTGAACAGCCGCCCCTGACCGCCCGTAGGGAAAGGGAAGGGAGCATAATCCCCGATCTGACCGAAGTGCCGGAGGTATCCGACCCGTGGCCATCACCGAGAAAGCCGCCCCGCCCGGCGCCGCGCCCGAGGACGGGACGCCTGGCGGCGACGGCACCCGTACCCCGCCCGGCCAGGAGGGCTGGCACCTCAACTCGCCCATGGCCCTGACCCTGCTCCTCCTCGTGGTCGTGGTGTTCCAGGGCCCGGTGCGCGGCGCGCTGTCGAAGCCGGTGATGCAGAGCTGGATGACGGTGTTCGTGGCGGTGGTCGTCCAGGCGCTCCCGTTCCTCGTCCTCGGCGTGCTCCTGTCCGCGGCGATCGCGGTCTTCGTCCCGCCCTCCTTCTTCGCCCGCGCCCTGCCGGGCCACCCCGCCCTGGCGGTACCGGTCGCGGGTCTGGCCGGGGTGGTCCTCCCGGGCTGCGAGTGCGCGTCGGTCCCGGTGGCCGGCGCCCTGGTCCGCCGGGGCGTCACCCCGGCCGCGGCGATCGCCTTCCTCCTCTCCGCCCCCGCGATCAACCCGATCGTGCTGACGGCGACGGCGGTGGCGTTCCCGCGCAACCCCGAGATGGTGGTGGGCCGGTTCGCCGGCAGTCTGCTGGTGGCCTGCGTGATGGGCTGGCTGTGGCAGCGGCTCGGCCGTACCGACTGGCTGCGGCTGCCGGCGCACGCGCACCACGAGGGCGAGACCAAGGGGGAGGCGTTCTGGTCCTCGGTCCGCCACGACACCATGCACGCGGGCGGCTTCCTGGTCCTCGGCGCGATGGCGGCGGCGACCCTGAAGGCGGTGGCCCCGGCGGAGTGGCTGCGTACGGCGGCCGCCAACCCGGTGGTCGCGATCCTCGCCCTGGCGATCCTGGCCGTACTCCTGTCCATCTGCTCGGAGGCGGACGCGTTCGTGGCGGCTTCCCTGACCCAGTTCTCGCTCACCGCGAAGCTGGCCTTCCTGATCGTGGGCCCGATGATCGACCTGAAACTCTTCGCGATGCAGGCGGGCACCTTCGGCCGCGGCTTCGCCCTGCGCTTCGCCCCGGCCACCTTCGTGGCGGCGATCGCGGGCGCGGTCCTGACCGGGGCGGTGCTGCTGTGAACCGGCAGGCACAGGCTGCGGTGATGTTCCTGGTGGGCGCGGCCCTGCTGCACGCGGGCGGGACCAACCTCTACCTGCGCTACGTCAAGGCGGGCCTGCAGCCGCTGGTGCTGGCCGCGGGCGCCGTCCTGATCGTCTCGGCGCTGGCCACGGCGTGGTACGAGTGGAAGCGCGCCCGCGCCCGGAAGACGGCCGTGCCCGAGGCACACCCCGAGACCCAGACAC
Organism: Streptomyces sp. NPDC054770; assembly: GCF_053611985.1. Lineage (NCBI taxonomy): Bacteria > Bacillati > Actinomycetota > Actinomycetes > Kitasatosporales > Streptomycetaceae > Streptomyces > Streptomyces sp. NPDC054770. The sequence continues at coordinate 100,465 of NZ_JBSHBL010000001.1, read as the reverse complement.
ACGGGACCGAGGCACACCCCGAGGCGCATGCCCACCCCGAACCCCGCATCTCCTGGCTGCTGGTCCTCCCCCTCCTCGCCCTGATCCTCGTCGCCCCGCCCGCGCTCGGCTCCTACAGCGCGCTGCGCACCGGCACGGCCCTGCAACAGCCGTACGGCTACCTGAAGTTGCCCAAGTCCGACCCGATACCGCTCAACCTGGTCGACTACGCGGGTCGCGCGGTGTACGACCACGGCCGTTCGCTGGCCGGCCACCAGGTCCGGATCGCCGGCTTCGTGGCCGTGGACGGCAACGGCACCCCGTATCTCGTCCGCATGGCCCTCAACTGCTGCGCGGCGGACGCCCAGCCGGTGAAGGTGGGCCTGACCGGCAAGATCCCCCCGGTCCTGCAACCGGACGCCTGGCTCCAGGTGACGGGCACCTACACCAGCAAGCAGACCCGTGACCCGGTGAACAACGGCCCGATCCCGTTCCTCCAGGTCACCGCGGCCAAGCCGATCCCGACCCCGGCCGACCCGTACGACGAGACCTGGAACACCTGACCCCGTGTTACGCTCCGCCTGCTCTGCGGCCGGGGACCGCAGTCAGGGGGAGGAACACACGTGAACAGGCGTAGGAACGGGTTTGTCCTGCTGCTCGCGGGCGCGTTGGTGACGGCGTTGCCGGCAGTCGCGGCCGCCGACGGGACTCCGGTCGACCCGGCCCTGCCGACGCCCACCGTGCCGGCCGGCCAGAGCTGCGGCAGCGCGGACAGCCCGGTCTGGAGCACCGTCTCCACCCCGCCGCCCGCGGGGTTCTCCGCGCAGATCGGGATTCCGCGGCCGACGGTGAACGGGGTGAAGTACCAGGGCGTGGTGCACGCCTGGGACGCGGACGGCACCCAGGCGGCGGACGGCTCCGCCGACGGCCTGCCGGTGACCTCCCAGTCCGTTTACGTTCCGCTGCCCCTGACGGACGGTCACACCTACGGCTGGCACGCGTCGACGTACGACGGCACGTCCTATTCCGCCCCGACCGACCCCTGCTACTTCCGCGTGGACGGCAGCGGGCCGGTCACCCCGGCCGTGACCAACCCGGACTTCCCGCCGGCGGGGACCCCGAAGAAGGCGGCCGGCCAGCCCACCACGTTCAGCCTCTCCTCCGCCGAGTCCCTGCCCGCGGGCTGCGCGGCGGCGGGCGGCCCGGACTGCGCGGCCAGCGGCCTGGACCACTTCGTCTACGGCCTGGACCAGCAGCCCGGCAGCGGCGCCGCAGCACTGCCGGCCGACGCGGCGGGCACGGCCGACCTGACGGTCGCGCTGCCCTGGGGCGTCCACACCCTGTACGTCGAAGCGGTGGACGCGGCGGGCAACCGTTCCTCCGCGGCCGCGTACCAGCTGACCGTCCCGTCCCAGCTCCCGCCCGCGGCCACCGACCTGACCCTCGCCACCAACGCGTCGTCGTACGACTACGGCGCGACGGCGAAGCTCACCGCCCACCTCGGCCAGACCGACGGCAGCCGTACCGTCGCCCTCTACGCCCAGCCGTACGACGGGAAGAAGGTACTGGTCACGACGGGGCAGGCGGATGCCGACGGCGATCTGACGGCGACGTACAAGGTCACCCGCAGGACCGCGTTCACCGCGGAGTTCGCGGGCGACGACCGCCACGCCCCCGCCACGGCGGCCCGGACGGTGACCGCGCGGGCCCGGGTGGCGGAGTCCCTGACGGGCTCCTACACCACGACCCACTACGGCAGCACCCTGTACCGGGTCTACCACCACACCGCCGAGGCGAAGCAGACCGCCACGGTCGCCCCGGCCAAGCCGGGCCAGTGCGTCCGCTTCCAGATCCAGCGCTACGCCTCCGGCACCTGGCACACCGAGAGCACCTCCGCGTGCCGTGCGCTGACGTCCCGGAGCACCGCCGCCACGAGCGTGACGCTGACCAGGTCGGCGGGGCAGCGGTTCCGAATCCGCGCCGAGTACGTCCCGACCAGCAAGGACACCGGAAACCTCAGCACCTGGGGCGCCTGGCAGTACTACGCCGTACGCCGCTGATCCCTACCGCTCCCCGAAGAACGCGGCCAGTTTCGCGACCGCCGGGGTGACGTACTCGTCCCGGTCGTAGAGGCCGACGTGGGTCGCGCCGTCGATCCAGTGCAGTTCCTTGGGGCCGGTGGCCCGCTGGAACGCGGCCACGCTCATCCAGGAGGTCACCGCCTCCCGGCCGGCGATCAGCAACAGGGGCCGCGGGGCGAGCAGTCCGAGGGCGTGGAAGGCGTCGAAGGCGGCGATGCGGTCGACGCTGTGCCAGGTGAACTCCTCCGCGGCGCGGGGGTGCCGGGCCCGGGGGGTGCGGTAGTACTCCCAGCCCTCGTGGGCGTGCGGGCCGCCGGCGCGTGCCTCGTCCTCGGTCGCGGGGAAGAGCGGGAAGGCCGGGACGCCTTCGCCGTGCGCCTCCGCGGTGCGCGCCGCCGCGGCCGCGGCCAGCATGCCCTGGAGGACGGCGGGGTCCTGACCGCCGTCGGCGCCGTGCCGGAACTGGCGGCCGATGTCGACGGCGCTGACGGTGGCGACGGCTCTGATCCGCCGGTCGGTCGCGGCGGCGGCGAGGGCGTACCCGCCGGAGGCGCAGATCCCGAGCGCCGAGATCCGGTCGGGGTCCGCCTCCGCCCGGGTGGTGAGGAAGGAGACGGCGGCCCTGAGGTCCTCGACCCGCTGGGCCGGGTCCTCGAGCCCCCGGGGCTCGCCCTCGCTCTCCCCCTGGTGGGCGGCGTCGAAGGCGAGGGTGACGAACCCGTGCTCGGCGAGGCGCCGCGCGTACAGCCCGGCGGCCTGCTCCTTCACCCCGGAGCCGGGGTGCCCGACGACGACGGCGGGACGCGGTCCGGCGGAGTCGCCGTCGGGTGTGTACAGATGGCCGGCGATCTTCAGTCCGGCGCTGGGGAAGGTGACGTGGGTCTTCATGCCCCTCACCGTCGCGCCGCCCGCACCCGGGTGCCAGGGAGGGTCCTGCCTGTGCAGACCAGTACCAGGCACCGGGAGCCGCGGGGACGGACACTGGACCCATGACCCCCGACGCTCCGGCACCCGGCAACGAACTGGGCGAGTTCCTGCGCGCCCGTCGCGCCGCCCTGTCCCCGCGGCAGGCAGGTCTGCCGGACGACGGCCGCCTGCGCCGGGTACCGGGTCTGCGCCGCGAGGAACTGGCCCAGCTGGCGCACATGAGCATCGACTACGTGGTCCGCCTGGAGCAGGGTCGCACCCGCAGGGTCTCCCGCCCGGTCCTGGACGCCCTGGCCGACGCCCTCCAACTCGCCCCGGACGAACGGGACCACCTCCTCACCCTGGCCGACGTCGCCCCCGCCGCCGCACCGCGCCGCCCGGGCCGTCCCGAGCCGGCCCCCGGCCTGCGCCAGCTGCTGGCGACGATGCCCGACGTCCCGGCGATGATCCTGAACCGCCGGATGGACGTACTGGCCTGGAACGCCGGGGCGGCCGCCCTTCTCACCGACTTCGCGGCGCTGCCGCCGTCCGCACGCAACCTCATCCGGCTCACGTTCCTGGACGAGAACGTCCGCGCCCTGTACGCGGACTGGCCGCGGGCGGCCCGCGAATGCGTGGCGGTCCTGCGCATGGAGGCGGGCCGCGCCCCCGACGACCCCGCCCTGACCGCCCTCGTCGCCGAACTGACCGACCGCGACCGGGACTTCCGTACCTGGTGGGCCACCCACCAGGTGCGCGGTCCCCGACAGCTCGCCAAGACCTACCACCATCCCCTGGCCGGCCCCCTCACCCTCGACGTCCACCAGTTCTCGGTCGACACCCACCCCGACCAGCAGCTCATCGCCTACACCCCACCCCCCGGCTCCCCGTCCCAGGAGGCCCTGCGCTTCCTGCTCCAGTGGTCGGGCACGGCGCGTACGCGATGACCAGGACGGGTTGTCGTGAAAGATCGAAATGGCATTGATTCTTTCTTTAAAGAACTCCCATTAGGTCAATTCCGGCTGCGAAGCGAGAAAAACAGGCCACATGCTGTCATGCCTGTCAGCCGCAACACCCCTCGGCGGCAGCATGGTCGGGCGCTGGAACGGCGCGTCGCGTCACGGAACGGGATCGTCGGGGGTACTGGTGAATCAGGCGTGGGCGCCGTCCACTTTTCTGGGCCGGTTACGGAACACGACACGTGAGGAACTGCTCGGTCAGGGGACCCTGATCAGCTATCCGACGCATCGCACCCTGCTGCAGCAGGGGGACGAGAGCAGGCACGTCCTGTTGATCACGAGCGGTGTCGTGAAGATCGTCGCCAGCGCGGAGAGCGGCTACGACATGCTGCTCGCCGTCCGCATAGCGGGTGACCTGGTCGGTGAGATGGCGGCCTTCGAGGAGCGCCCCCGGTCCGGCACGGTGGTCGCGTGCAGCGACGGGACCGCCCTGATCGTCCAGGTGCGCACGCTGGAGGCCTTCCTCACCCGGCATCCGGACGCCATGCGGGCCATCCTCCACATGCTCTGCGCCCGGCTGCGCTGGGCCAACCGGCGCCGGATCGACTTCCAGGCCTACGACTCGCTGACCCGGCTGGCCCGGGTCCTCGCCGAGTTGAGCCGGTCCTACGCCCAGCCCGTGCCGGACGGCGACGGAAAGCGCTGCGTCCTCGGGGTGACGCTCACCCAGAAGGAGCTCGCGTCGCTGGCGGGCCTCGCTCTCAACACGGCCGAAAAGAATCTGGCAACTCTGACGGCCATGGGACTGGTGGAGCGCAGTTACCGCAACATAACCATCTGTGACGTTCCGAAACTGCTTGAATTCGCCAAAGTCGTTACCGACAACCCGTAGTGGTACGGGATCACTCCAGCCACTCTCTCCTAGCCTCTCGGGCAGTACTTCGTGGGCGGTGTCCGCCCATGTCCTGCCCAGAGAGGAAATGATCGGGTGGCCGAGTGGTCCGGGTTCCGTACCTGCACCTGTATAGCCGTGGACGCACAGGCCTACGGCAGCAAGAACGATCGCAATCAGTCCGAATTCCAGCATGACCTGCCACGGCTCCTCGACCGCGCCGCGAAGCGCGCGGGCCTGGACCGCTCCGAGTGGCAGATCCAGCGCACCGGCGACGAGCAGCTCGCAGTGCGCCCGCTGGACGGCAGCGAGCCGCGGCTGGTCGACGACTACGTCCGCCATCTCGTCGCCGAGCTGCGCCACCACAACGCCCAGCGGGTGCCCGAGGCCCGGATCCGGCTGCGGGCCGCGATCCACCAGGGGCTGGTGGAGCTGGCCGAAAACGGCTTCGCGGGTTCGGCCGTGGTGGCCACGGCGCGTCTGCTGACCGCGCGCCCGCTCTACGACGCCCTGGCCGCGCACCCGGACGCCGACCTGGCGCTGCTGCTGTCCGACGACGTCTACCGGTCCGTGGTGGCGGGCGGTCACACCACCCTGAGCACGGAGGACTTCACCCACGTCACCGTCCAGGTGAAGGAGTACGAGGCCTCGGCCTGGCTGCGCGTGCCCACGCTCGGCGCTGCGGCCACCGCCTCGCACGAGCCCGGAAGCGCGGGAACGGGGAGGCCCGCGTCTCCGGTGTCGGGGGAGCCCGCGGCGGACCGGTACGGACCGGCCGCCGCGGGCGGGACCGCCGGCGCGATCACCAACGAGTACCGGGCCCACCAGGTCAACGTCACCAACGTGGCCGGCTCCGTGGACGCCCGAGGCGCCGTCTTCGGCTTCGGGAGTGCCGGTGGCTGAGGCTTCGGACCCGGACGACGGTCCGGCCGTACCGGCTGTGGACGAGGACGTCGTGCCGCCCGTGCCGCCCATGCCGGACGGCTCGGACGGCTCGGGCGGCGACCGGCCGGAGGACGTCCTCGGCCCGGACCCCGTGAGGGACGCGGCCGCCGAGCAGCGCAAGGAGGACGAGCGGCGCAGGGAGAACGAGCGGGAGGAGGACGACCGGGGCTACGACGATCTGCGCCGGGTCCAGCAGCTCGTCAACAACAACTTCTACGGTGTCGTCGACGCTTCAGGAGCCGCGTTCGGTTTCGGCACCGCCTCGTCCCCCGGCCTGGCGCCGGGCATCGTCGAACCCGAGGAGGCGGACGAGGCCCTGCGGTTCTACGTCCCGCCGCAACCGTGTTTCGACGAGGCGCTCGGCAGGCTCCGCGAGGCCGCCCTCGTGGTCCTGACCGGCCAGGACAACTGCGGCCGGGGCGCGGGCTCCCTCGCCCTGCTCCGGCGGATCCTCGGCGAGGGGGCCGGGCTGCGCAGCCTGTCACCCGCGGGCGCCCTCGCCGAACTGGCCGCTTCGCAGGACCTCAAGGAGGGACAGGGGTACGTCATCCTCGACTACGTCGGCGAACTGCGCCCCGACTCCGTGCAGGCGTACGAGATCGGGCGGCTGAGCGCGGAACTCGCCCGCAAGGGGTCGTACCTGGTGATCACGGCGCCCGACACGGCCCGTCGGCGGCTCGCGCTGCGGGATCACTGCGTGCCGTGGCAGGCCCCGGACCCCGAGGCGCTGTTCGAGTACTGCAGGGACAGGCTGCCGCACGCCGGTCTGGAGCCGGACACCGAGAAGGAACTGCTGGAACGGGTCGCCGAGCAGCGGCGGCCGGCGGACGTCGTCGAAGCGGCCGTGGCCCTGTCCCAGCGGGGTGCCGAGGCGGCGCTGGAAACCCTGCGGGACCGGCACCGGGAGCTGGTCGAGGGGTGGTTCCGCAAGCAGCCGGCCGCCGACGACCTGCTGCCGCTCGCCGCCCTGGCCTTCCTGGAGGGCATCCCGGAGCGGACGTTCGAGAAGGAGTGCGCCGCGCTCGCCGCCCATGTGCGCAACTGGGAGCAGAGCGGGGAGACCCCGGTCGGAGAGCCCGACGGCTCGACCGGGGTGCCGCTGAGCGGTGCGGTGGCCGGGCAGTCCCGGGCCCGTTGGCGGGAACGGGCGGTGGGGCTCGTGACCACCGAGCACCGGCTCGGCCCGGGCCGGCACGCCGGGCGCACCGAACGGTGCCTGGTCTTCACCTCGCCGCGCATCCGCGAGCTCGTCATCGCGGAGCTCTACGACCTGTACGGCTACGAACTCTGGTATCCGCTGCGCCAGTGGCTGGGCGAACTGGCCCTGCGGGGCGACCTGGACACCCGGACCGAGGTGGCCCGGGGCGTCGCGCTCCTGGCCCGGTACGCGCTGGTCGACATCGACGAGAACCTCCTGACGGTGTGGTCCGACGGCATCACCAGCCAGCGGGTGACCGCCGCACTGACGCTCCAGTTCATGTGCGACGTCGAACATCTCGCCCCGCAGGCCCTGAACACCGTCCAGCGCTGGGCCGACAACAGCGGTGCCGGGCGCGCGGTGACGGCGGCCATGGCACTGACGGGCCGGCTGGGCTCGCTCTACCGCCTGGACGCGCTCAACTGGCTGTGGTTCCTGGCGAACCGCGGCGAGCGGGTCGCGTTCTCGGCCCGCCGGTCCCTGGTCCTGCTGTTGCAGACCGCCGAACACGACCCCGAACGCGCCCTGTTGATCCTCCGCTACGTGCGGACCGTCATCGCGAAGGCGGCGCCCGGATCCCGGGAGCGGTCGATCGCACTGCGCACCGCCGTCCAACTCCTGGAGGCCACCCGGCTGGAGGCCGCCGAGCCGGTCACCGCGGCGCTGCTGCGCACCGTCCCGGACAGCGTCCGCCATCTCGGCTCGCTGTGGGCGGACGTCCTGCACAGCTCCCACCGGAGCCGCGCCGTGAGCGCGCTGTGCCGGACGCTCGTGCAACTGCGCGACGACCCGTCCGTCACCGGCGCCGTACGCGAACTCGGCGAGGCCATGCGGACCGCCATGACCCCGCGGCAGTGGACCGCGCTGCACCACCACCTGTCCATCGCTCTCAGGCATCCCGACCACGCGATCCCGGGCGCCGGCCAACTGGCCCAGGTGCTCCTCGGATCACTGCGCGGCCGGGCTCCGGGAGCCTCCCGGCGCACCGCCGCCATCGTGCCCACCGCTCATTTCCCTTCCGCACAAGGAGGCAGAAGCAAGTGAACTACCCGGTCATAGCCGAACACATCCTGGCCACGGTCCAGGGCACCTGGTTGTCTCGGCGCCGCCGCCGCGAGGACGTGCCGCCGCTGCCGCCCGGCGCGGTCTACGTCTTCAGGGTCGGCGGGAACTACCGCACCTTCCCCGAGGGCATGGTGTTCGACCCGTCCCACCCCGACGTGCTCGACGCCTCCTCCGTCAGCCTGGTCGACACCCGGGCCCGCCTGGTCGACGTGGAGCGCCCGCTGCCGTCGGTGAGCGAGGCGGACAACTTCACCATGCGGGCGTCCTTCACCTGCCAGGTGACCGACCCGGTCGTCGTCGCCCGGCAGGGCATCATCGACGTCACCGTTCCCCTGCGCGCCTATCTGATGGGAGACAGCGACCTGCCGAGGGTGAGCGCCGGGCACCGGGTGGAGGAGATCAACGCGGTACGCACCGAGGCCGGCCACCGGATGACCGCCTACAGCGCGATCGTGCCGCCGCGGGTCGCGGGCATGAACGTCGAGTTCGTCAGCGCCGAGGTGTACGCCTCGGACGACCTGCGGAACTGGGAGCAGAAGCTCCGCGACGAGCGGCGTTCCTGGGAACTCCGCAAGGGACAGCGCGACTTCGAGACCCAGGACGCACGCCGGATCGCGGAACTGCTCTCCCAGGGATCCGACCACGTGGACGCCTTCGGCATCGCCCGTCAGGAGATCGACGTCACCGACGTGGCGGCGCGTGTCCACCGGATCACCGAGGAGCAGTCGGCCCGTCGGCACCAGGCGGAGACGGAGGAGCGGACGCACGCGCGGCTGCTGGAGACGGCGGACGCGCAACTCCGCCGCGAGACGCTGCTGACCCTGCTGCGGCAGGCCGCCGGCAGCGAGTACGTCGACTACCACCAGATGCTGGACCAGGTACTGCGGGAGATGGGCGGCCAGGCCGCCCCCGGCGTAGGAGCCGCAGCCGACACCGCCCGCATGGTCGAGTCGGGCCGGCCGAGCCCCGGCCGCACGGCGGCGGGCAGGGACGGCTCGCGCGACCCGCAGGGGGGCTTCGTCAAGGACGAGGACGATCTCGTTGACTGACTTCCCGACGAACCGCATCGGTCTCCAGGCCGCCCGGGGGCTGCGGACCCTGACCGGCGTGGACGAGGACCTGCTGTCCAGGGTCCGGTACGAGCGGAGCAAGTACACGGCGCTGGGCGGGGTGGTGCTCGGCACCTCCGTCATCGCGGCGTTCTCCATGTGGAACTTCGCGACCGAGGCGCTCGGCAGGGTCTCCCTGGCGGCCTTGGTCCCGACGGTCATCTGGATGCTGTTCGTGCTCAACCTGGACCGCTGGCTGGTCACACCGCAGCCGAACGCACGGCACAGGCTCGGCCCGCTCCTCACCCGTCTGCTGGTCGCCCTGATGCTCGGCGTGGTGATCGCCGAGCCGCTGGTGCTGCGCATCTTCCAGACGGCCGTCGTGGAGCGCGTCCAGGACGAACGCACCGACACCGTCGACCGGTTGCGCACGAACCTGGTTCGCTGCAACCCCGTGCCGTCCAGCACCCGGACGGTCGCGCCCAAGGACTGCGACACGACGTACGTCCTCTCCTTCCGTGCGACGCCCGGCGACCGGGTCGACGAACTGACCGCCCTGCGCTCGGACGCCGCCACCCTGCAGAAGCGGGTGGACCAGGACACCGGCAGGCTGGAGGCCATCGACTCCGAAGTGCGGGACGAGTGCCGCCGGCTGATCCGTATCGCCGCGACCGGCCTGTACCAGCGGACGTCCGAATGCCTGCGGCTGCGCGCCAAGGCACAGGACTACCGGACCACCCACCGCACCGCCCAGAACGAGCAGCGGCTCGCCGGCATGAACACCCGCATCTCGAAGATCGAGGGCGAACTGACCTCGTCACGCGGCGCGTTCCTCAAGGCACGGGCCGACGGCATCGCGCAGCGGCTGGACGAGGAACGCGCCAAGCAGCAGGAGATCGGTGTCCTCGAACGCATCCGTGCGCTGGACGAACTCGCGAGCGGGAACCCGGTGCTGTTCGTGGGCATCTGGCTGGTCCGCCTGCTGTTCGTGCTCCTCGACATGCTTCCCGTGCTGGTGAAGTACCTGACCGGGGAGACCGCGTACGACCGGATGCTCACCGGCGAGAGCAACAGCGCGGTCAAGATCCACGGTGAACAGGTGCGGCTCGCCGAACGCCGGGCGCTCGCGGACCTGGAGATCGCCCAGGACGCCATCGAGCAGGAGGTCCGGCGCCACCGTGCCGAGTCGGAGGCGGCCTTCCGGGAGCACACCGCGGCGATGAACATCCGGGTCCGCCAGGCGGTGAACGCGCTGGAGGACGAGATCCGCCGCTCGTCGACGGTCTGACGCACGCGCATCGGGTACCCGGCACCACGGCCGCCGCCTACGACGGGGCGGCCGTGGTGCCGGCGCAACGGAACGGCACCGACGTGACAGGAGGGGGAGCATGACCACATCCCGAGACGGCACCGGCCCGGCCCCGGACACCGGCACCGCGACCGCCGACCGCGGGGCCCAACTCGCCCGGGTCCTGCTGTCCGAGGCACGTGAGGAACTCGTACGGGCCGACAACAAGGCAGGCCTGCTCCTGGCCTCACTCGGCGCGGCCCTGACCGCCCTGCTGGGCGCGATCGGCAGCGGCGTCATCGCCCCACGCCACTACCCGGTCGTCCCCCAGCTCCTCATCTGGGCGGGCTCCGCCGCCTGCGTACCGGCACTCGTGCTGCTGGGCATGGCGGTGGCGCCACGGCTGGGAACCCCCCGCCGCTCCCGCACCCACTACTTCGGTGACGTGCGGCTGGCGAGGTCGGCGGCACACCTGAAGCGCACCGTCCGCCGCACCGACCCCCTCTCCCGGGACCTGACCCAACTGGCGGCCCTGTCCCGGATCACCTGGACCAAATACCGCTGCATACGCCAGGCGCTGGCCTGGGGCACGGCCTTCTTCACGCTCACGCTGCTGGGGATAGTGACCGGGGCGTCGACCTGAGCGCTCCGCTGGAAGTGCCGCGATCTGCCGTCTGCCGACTGCGGCGCCGTCGTGGCTGGTCGCGCGGTTCCCCGCGCCCCTTCGGGGGCGCTGCCGCAGGGGCGGGCAACCGCATGCCCCCGGTCACGTCCGGCCCACCGTGTCCTGGTCGTCGACCGGGGCGGCCGGGGCCGGCACGGGGAGGGGGCGTGCGGTGCTCGTGCGGCCGGTGAGGCGGCGGGCCACCGGCTCGGTGTAGCGGGCGGTGAGGGGGCCGACGATGACGAGGATCAGGACGTAGGCCGTGGCCAGGGGGCCCAGGGAGGGTTCGATGCCGGCGGTGACGGCGAGGCCGGCGATGACGATGGAGAACTCGCCGCGGGCGACCAGCGTGCCGCCGGCCCGCCAGCGGCCCTTGGCCGAGATCCCGGCGCGCTTCGCGGCCCAGTAGCCGGTGGCGACCTTCGTCACCGTGGTGACGGCCGCCAGGGCGAGCGCGGGCAGCAGTACCGGAGGGATGCTCGACGGGTCGGTGTGCAGGCCGAAGAAGACGAAGAAGACCGCGGCGAACAGGTCGCGGAGCGGAGCGAGGAGGTGGTGGGCGCCCTCGGCCACCTCGCCGGAGAGCGCTATGCCGACGAGGAACGCGCCCACCGCGGCGGAGACCTGGAGTTTCTGCGCGATGCCCGCGACCAGCAGGGTCAGGCCCAGCACCACAAGGAGCAGCTTCTCCGAGTCGTCGCTGGAGACGAACCGCGAGATGTGCCTGCCGTAGCGGACCGCGATCAGCAGGACCAGTCCGGCGACCCCGAGGGCCACGGCCAGCGTGAGACTGCCCGCCGCCAGGCCCACGCCGGCCAGCAGCGCGGTGATGATCGGCAGGTAGACGGCCATGGAGAGGTCCTCCAGGACCAGGATGCTCAGTATCACCGGGGTCTCCCGGTTGCCGAGCCGCCCCAGGTCCCCGAGGACCTTGGCTATGACACCGGACGACGAGATCCAGGTGACGCCGGCCAGCACCACGGCCGCCACCGGGCCCCAGCCCAGCAGCAGGGCCATCGCGGCACCGGGCAGCGCGTTCAGCGCGGCGTCGACCAGGCCCGCCGGATACTGCGTCTTGAGGTTGGAGACGAGATCACTGGCCGTGTACTCCAGGCCGAGCATGAGCAGCAGGAGTACGACGCCGATCTCGGCGCCGATCGCGACGAACTCCTCGCTGGTGCCGAGCGGGTAGAGGCCGCCCTCGCCGAAGGCGAGCCCGGCCAGCAGGTAGAGGGGGATGGGCGAGAAGCGGAGGCGTCCGGCGAGCCGGCCGAGCAGGCCGAGGCCGAGGATGATCGCACCGAACTCGATCAGGAACACGGAGGAGTCGTGCACGGCGGACTCACTCCCGCCCGAGTATCGCGGCGGCCGCGTCGACGCCCTCGCGGGTGCCGATCACGATGAGCGTGTCCCCGCCGGCGAGCCGGAAGCCGGGCGTGGGGGAGGGGACCGCCTCGGCGCGGCGCAGCACGGCGACGATGGACACCCCCGTCTCGGTCCGCATCCGCGTCTCGCCGAGGAGCCGGCCGTTCCAGTACGAGGTGGCGGAGAGCTCGGTCCGCTCGGCCACCAGCCCCAGGCCGGTGGTGGACAGCAGGTTCGGGCTGTGGTGCGTCGGCATCAGCGCGTCGATGAGCGCCGCCGTCTCGCCCGCCGACAGCCGCAGGGACAGGGCGCAGGCGTCGGGGTCGTCCTGGTGGTAGGCGCTCAGGATCCGTGAACCGTCCCGGTGCGCGACCACGGACACCCGGCCCTGCTCCCGCGTGGCGAGGTCGTAGCGGACCCCGATTCCCGGCAACGGCGTCCTGCTCAGGCGTGGAGCCCCCAAGGCTGTCTCCCCTGTCTCGTCGTGTCGTCGCGCAGGTTCTTTGCGCTTTCTTTAACAACACCCTAACGGCGAGCCGGGGAGAGCCGGGGAGGGACGGGCCGACGGGGGCGGCCTAGGACGGGTACGGGACGTAGCAGTCCAGCGCCGGGTGGTACAGCACGTGCCAGGTGCGGCCCTCGACGACACCGCTGGCCGGCAGGCCGTGGCAGGTCTGGATCCACTCGATCTTCTTCTGCATGACCGTGCCGTACACCCCGTCGGGTGCGACCTTGGGCGGCTGCCCGCCCCACGCGTTGCTGAGGCACTGCGCCTGTCTGACCGCAGCTCCGGTGGCGCCGTACGTCAGCGTCGGCTGGTAGCCCGATGCCACGTAGGAGCAGCTCTGACCGGAGGCGGCCGCAGCGGTGTGCGGCACCGCCGGGCCCAGGGCGACGGCCGCGCCCAGTACCGCGGCCGAGGTGAGCAGTCGGTTCCGTCTCATGCCCACTCCTTCTGGGGCGACTCGACTTCTGCCCATGGTCGCGCGGGAGCGGTGACGCCCGCGAGTCGGGAGCCCGCGGTCACCCGGAGGCCGCGGTCACCCGGAGCCGGGGACGCCCGCCGGCTCCGGTGCCTCCGCCGCTTCGGGGACCGCGGCACGGCGCCGGTCGCGTACGGCGGTGAGCGCGCCGAGCAGCGCCATGCCCAGGCAGCCGAGCAGGATCACGGTGGACGACGCCTTCAGCATCGCCAGCCCGGACCCGGTGAGCAGCACGACCAGGGCCCAGCGCACCGCGGACCCGGCGACCCGGCTGGAGACGAGGGAGCCGAGCAGCACCCCTGGGATCGCCCCGATCAGGAGCGTCCCCGCGAGGCCCAGGTCGGCGTCGCCGACGAGCAGGTGGCCCAGGGCGGCCGCGGCCACCATGGGGATGGCCTGCACCAGGTCGGTACCGACGAGGTGGTTGGCCTTGAGGCGCGGGTGGGCCAGCATCAGCATCACGATGATCAGGGAGCCCGAGCCGACCGAGGTCATCCCGACGATCACCCCGCCCACCAGCCCGATGAGCAGCGTGGCCACCGGCCGTACCGGAACCCGGGCGTCCTCGTCGCCGGTACCGTCCGCGGCGGCGCGGCGGCGGTCCAGCCACATGCGGGCGAGCATGCCCACGACCGCGAGCATCAGCGCCGTACCGACGACGTACTTGACGCGCTGCTGCAGGTCGTCGCCGTCGCCGAGGGCGCGGAGCAGGAACACCCCGCCGAAGGCGGCCGGGACGGCGGTCGGCAGCAGCCACCGCACGATGTCCCAGCGCACGGTGCCCGCCCGCTGGTGGACCAGCGCGCCGAACGGCTTCATGAACACGGACGCGGCCAGGTCGCTGCCGATGGCCGCCGTCGGATCCACCCCGAACACCATCACCATGATCGGCGTCATGAGCGCTCCGCCGCCCATACCGGTGAGCCCTACGGCGAAGCCGACCAGGGCTCCCGCGACGATGATCGGAACGGTGGCATGCATGGTGGGGGACCTTAGCCACCATTCCTATGGGAAATGTATGGAACGCCGCCGGTTTCAGTGCTCCGAGGCCGTCCCGCCCGGCTGAAACCGGGCTGAAGCCCGGCTGAACCGCTTCGGCCGCACGCTCTGCGGCATGACGACGAACGAACACGAGACGACGGACAAACACGAACCCGAACTCGCGATCGCGGCCACCGGGCTGCGCAAGGCCTACGGGGACAAGACCGTCCTCGACGGCATCGACATCCGGGTGCCCGCCGGCACGGTCTTCTCGCTCCTCGGGCCGAACGGCGCCGGCAAGACCACCGCGGTCAACATCCTGTCCACCCTGATCTCCGCCGACGGCGGCACGGCCCGGATCGCCGGGCACGACCTCACCGCCGAGGCCCAGGCGGTACGGGCCGCCATCGGGGTCACCGGCCAGTTCTCCGCGGTGGACGGACTGATCACCGGCGAGGAGAACATGCTCCTCATGGCCGACCTGCACCACCTCTCGAAGCAGCGGGGACGGCAGGTCACCGCGGAGCTGCTGGAGCGGTTCGACCTCACGGAGGCCGCGAAGAAGCCCGCCTCCACCTACTCCGGCGGCATGAAGCGCCGGCTCGACATCGCCATGACCCTGGTCGGCAGCCCGCGGATCATCTTCCTCGACGAGCCGACCACCGGCCTCGACCCGCGCTCCCGCCACACCATGTGGCAGATCATCCGCGAGCTGGTCTCCGGCGGCACCACCGTCTTCCTCACCACCCAGTACCTGGACGAGGCCGACCAGCTCGCCGACCGCATCGCGGTCCTCAACGGCGGCCGGCTCGTCGCCGAGGGCAGCGCCGAGGAACTCAAGCGGCTGGTGCCCGGCGGTCACGTACGGCTGCGGTTCTCCGACCCGGCGGTGTACGAGCAGGCGGCGACCGCGCTGCGCGAGACCACCCGCGACGACGAGGCACTCGCCCTGCAGATCCCCAGCGGCGGCAGCCAGCGGGAGCTGCGCGCCATCCTCGACTGGCTGGACGCCGCCGGCATCGAGGCCGAGGAGATGTCCGTGCACACCCCCGACCTGGACGACGTGTTCTTCGCCCTGACGGGCAGCACCGACGACACCACCAGCACTGCCGACAAGGAGACCGTCCGATGAGCACCGCTTCCTACGCCCTCCGCGACAACCTGACCATGCTGCGGCGCAACCTCCTGCACGCCCGCCGCTACCCCTCCCTCACCCTGAACCTCCTGCTCACCCCGGTCATCCTGCTGCTCCTGTTCGTCTACGTCTTCGGCAACGTGATGAGCGCCGGCCTCACCGGCGGCCACGCCGACCGGTCCGCGTACGTCGCCTACCTGGTCCCCGGCATCCTCTTCCTGACCGCGGCGATGACCTCGCTCGGCACCGCGGTGGCCGTGGCCACCGACATGACCGAGGGCATCATGGCCCGGTTCCGCACCATGGCGATCTCCCGCGCCTCCGTGCTGATCGGCCATGTCATCGGCAGCGTGATCCAGACGATGATGGCCCTGGTCCTCGTCCTGGGCATCGGACTGGCCATCGGGTTCCGGCCCGACGCCTCGCCGGTCGAGTGGCTCGCGGCGGCCGGGCTGATGGCCCTGGTCAGCCTCGCGCTCACCTGGCTCGCCGTCGGCATCGGTCTGATCAGCCCCAACGCCGAGGGCGCCAGCAACATCGGGACGCCGCTGGTGATGCTGCCGTTCCTGTCCAGCGCGTTCGTGCCGGTGGACGCCATGCCGGGCTGGTTCCGCTGGTTCGCCGAGTACCAGCCGTTCTCGCCCTTCATCGAGACCCTGCGCGGGCTGCTGCTGGGCAGCGAGATCGGCACGAAGAACGCGGTGCTGGCCCTCGGCTGGGGCCTGGGGCTGACCGTGCTCGGCTACTTCTGGTCCAAGGCGCGGTTCAGCCGTGAGCCCCGGCAGTGAGCCCGTGCAGGGCCTGCCGGGCCGCTGTCCGCAACTGATCCGGCCCCAGGGCCGCGTACCCCGACCTCGCGTCGGCGTACGCGGCCCCGCCCGCGTTCTCGGCCGCCTGCCGGGACCGGGCCGAGGAGAGGGTGGGGAGGTCCCGCATCACCGGCAGCCGCTCCGCCAGCGCCAGCAGCCGTACCGCCGCCGGGTCGCCACCGGCCAGCCCGGCGTAGCCGAGGGCCAGCAACACCGAGCCGTAGACCGGGAGTTCCAGCAGGTCCCCGGCACCGGGAGCGCCGGACAGCATGCCGAGCAGCCGTTCTTGCAGGTGCCCGGCCAGTTCGGCGACCGGCTCCAGCCGGCCGTGCTGCGCGTGCGCGGCCAGCGCGGCCGCCTGCACCTGGAGGGACCACGAGTCCAGGAAGGGGTCGTCCGCGGCCTGCGCACCGGCCTCCCGGATCCCGGCCGCCGCCTGCCGCCAGAGGCCGAGGCCGACCTCGGTCAGCCCCCGGGCCAGGGCGATCTCGGCCCGGGCCTGGAGCAGTTCGGGGGTGAAGGCCCGGTCGGCCTCCGGCTGCCGGTCCGGGGCGGCCCGGCCCAGCCAGTACTCCGCCTCCTCGATCTCCCCGCGCTGGAGGCAGGCGGACACCAGCCCGTAGCGGACACCGATCGCGTCCGACCAGGTACCGGCCTCGCCGAGCGCGTCCGCGGCCCGCAGATGGTCGTACGCCTCCGCGCCGCGCTCCGTCTTCAGGCACAGCTCGCCGATCCGCCCGTGGCTGAGCAGCATCAGGATCGGGTTGCCGAGCGGCGCCACCGAGGCCAGCATCCGGCGCGCGTACCGCAGCGCGCGCTCCGTCTCGTACGCGGACTCCCACAGGTAGCTGGCGACGCCCGACGCGATGCCGGCCAGCACGGGTTCGCGGGCGTCGCACAGCTCCTGCAACCGCGCGAACCGCGGCGGACGTATCTCCGGGATCGCGCACAGCACGGCGGCCAGGGCCCGCGGCACGGTGTCGGCAGGGGCGGGCGGCAGGCGGCGCAGCGTGACGAGCTGGCGTACGGCGTGCGGGCCGTAGCCCATGAAGAGGCCGGCCGCGCACACCGCCGCCGCGCTCCGGGCCGTCTCCACGTCCTCGGGGTGCTCCGGTCCCGGGCGGAAGTGGGACAGCGGCCCGCCGGTCTCGGCGGCGAGGGTGACAAACCGGGTGTAGCTGTTGCCGACGGACCACAGCGAGGCCAGTACGGCGGTGACGGCGGCGGTGGCCGGCCCGTCGGCGCGGGCCAGGGCGTGCCGCAGCGCGAGGACGAGGTTGTCCTGCTCGGCACGGACGCGGTCGAAGGCGGCCAGTGCGCCGGTGCTGTAGACACCGGCGTGGTGGGCCCGCCCGAAGTCCCGGGCCCAGGCGAGGAACCGGCCCGTCACGGCCTCGTCCTCACCCGCCTCCGCCCGCCGGGCGGCACCGAACTCCCGCAGCGTCTCCAGCATGTGGAAACGCACCCCGGCAGCGCTCTCACCCACCTTGACCAGCGACTGACCGGCCAGCTGCTCCAGCAGGTCCATCGCGTCCCCGCCGCCTGCGCCTGCGCCTTCGGCCTCGCCCTCGCCGAGCACGTACTCCGCCGCGGCCGCGTCGAAGCCCCCGGGGAACACCGACAGCGCGCGGAGCGCCGCCCGCCCCTCGGGCTCCAGCAGGTTCCAGCTCCACTCGACCACGGCCCGCAGCGTGCGGTGCCGTTCGGGTGCGTCCCGGGCGCCGCCGCGCAGCAGCGCGAAACGGTCCCGCAGCCGGAGGGCGATGTCGGCCACGGAGAGCACCCGCACCCGGGCCGCGGCCAGCTCCACGGCCAGCGGCAGTCCGTCCAGATGACGGCAGATCTCGGTGACCCGGTCGGCCGGCAGGTCCACGCCGGGCCGGGCGGCCCGCGCCCGCTGTTCGAAGAGTTCCACGGAGGTCGCCAGGGACAGCTCCGGCAGGGCGTACACGGACTCCGAGGTCAGGCCGAGCGGGGCCCGGCTGGTGGCCAGCACGCGCAGCTCCTTCGACCGCGACACCAGCGCCTGTACGAGCGCGGACGCGCCGGCGATCACGTGCTCGCAGTTGTCGAGGACCAGCAGCGCCGGCCGGGGACCCAGCGCGGCGACGATCCCGCTCACCGTGTCCTTGCCGCCGCCCGGGAGCTGGCGGCCCTCCCCGCCGCCGACGGCCGAGGCGACCTCGTCCGCCACGTCGTCGTCGGTGACACCGGCCAGGGTGACGAAGTGCACGACGGGCTGTTCGGCCGCCCGGCTCACCGCGTGCGAGAGCCGGGTCTTGCCGAGCCCGCCGGGACCCACCAGCGTGACCACGCGGGCGGCCCGCAGCAGCCCGGCCACGGCGGCGATGTCGGCGTCCCGGCCCAGCAGCGGGTTCGGGTCGTGCGGCACCCCGTGCCGCACGGGTGCCGCGTCCGTGCTCAGCAACTCCTGGTGCACGGCCCGGAGTTGCGGTCCCGGATCGCTGCCCAGCTCGTCCCGGAGCCGGCGCCGGTAGCCGTCGTACCGGGTCAGCGCCGCGGCCCGGCCCGCGCCGGCGGCCTCGCAGCGCAGCAGCTCCGCCAGCACCTCCTCGTCCCGCGGCAGCTCCCGGTTCAGCGCGGCCAGCGGCGCGGTGGCCTCCGCCCGCCGCCCCAGCCGGGCGAGCGCGAGGGCGTGCGAGCGCACCAGCGCCCGGTGCGCCCGCACCCGCTCGGCCCGCAGTGCCGCCACCGGGTCGTGCAGCTCCTCGTCCGCGCCGGCGGCCGTGCTTCCGTCCCAGAGCGCCAGCCCGGCCTCGGCCCGCGCCAGGGACCCTTCGTGATCCCCGGCCCGCGCCCGCTCGGCGCTCGCCGCCTCGTGCACAAGGAGCGCGGAACTGTCGACGCCCATCTCGTCCAGCCCCAGCCGGTACCCCGTCGGCGTGCTCACGATCAGCTCGGCGCCCAGCTGCGACCTGAGCCGGGACACCAGGATCTGCACCGCCTTGCCCGGCCGCTCCGGCAGCTCGTCCGGCCACAGCCCCTCCACCAGCCGCCCGGTGCTGCACCCGGTGCGCAGGTCCGCCGCGAGCAGCGCCAGCAGCCCGCGCAGCCGGGGCGCGGTGACCTCCCGCCCCCGGCAGGCGACTCGGGGCAGCAGGGTCAACTCGGTACGATCGGTGGTCACCCGTGAAGACTAGGCGGGTCCGGCAACGCCCTGAAGGGGCGCGGGGCTGTATCAATATGCGGCTCCGCCGCGTGGGCGCGACCAGCCACGACGGCGCCGCACCCGACACACGGCCTGACGTACCCGGAGCTCAAGGCCGTGGCGCGGACCGGGCAAAGGTCCGCTCGAAGGCCGCCGAGGCCGCTTCCTCGCGCCACTGGACCGCGGCCTTCGGGCTCGCGCCGAGCAGTCGCCGGCACTCCGGACCCGGCGGACGGCCGCTGCCGGGCAGCTGCCCGGCGCAGGCGGCGACCGGACGGTAGCCGTCGCGGGTGGGGTTGCCCCGCCAGAGGCCGCGGCCGGGCAGGAAGGCGTACTCCAGGGAGGCCCGGGCCAAATCCTTGAGCTCCGGGTACGTCAGGTCGTAGGTCTCGGCGGCGTACTGGTACTCGTGGCTGATGTCGGTGCGGGAGACGCCGGGGTCGTCGGTGGCCAGGACGACCGGGACGCCGTACGAGCGGTAGGTGTCGAAGGGGTGGGCGGCGCCGCGCACGCCGAGGATCTGGGCGTTGCTGGTGAAGGGCACCTCGACGGCGATCCGCCGGGCGGCCATCGTGCGGGCCGTGCGCTGCCAGTCGTCCTCGTGGCGGAGGTCGACGCCGTGGCCGACGCGCTCGGCGCCGGCGATGTCCACGGCTTCCCGGATGTGGAACCGCAGGTCCCCGGGCGGCACCAGGCCGGGCCGCAACTCGCCCGCGTGCAGGGTGACATGGGCCCTCGGGTAGACCGTGCGCAGGTACCGCACCATGCGCATCTGAAGGGTGTAGTCGGCGAGCGCGACGGGCCCGTCCTCGGGCTGGACGAGGTTGACCGCGAGGAAGCGGGGGTCGGCCTCGGCGAGCCGCATGCCGAGGGCCAGTTCGGTGAAGACGCGTTCGCGGGACTCGCCGCGGAAGGCCTGGTAGACGTAGCGCACGGTGAGCCGGCAGCCGGGGCGGGGGCGGTCGGTGCCGCAGCGGGCGGCGGCCCGGAACCCGGCGTCGGAGTCGTCCGTCGCCCGGCGCGCCTCGGCGACCACCTCGTCCAGCCGGCCGCCCTCGACGAGCCTGGCGTGCAGGGCGGCCAGGTCGGGATCCCAGCCGACCTCGTCGGCGAGCTGCTCGGCGCGGTCGGAGGCCGGGTTGACCATGGTCTCCAGATAGAACTGGTGCTGTGCCGCGACCGAGTCGGCGACCTCGGCGAGCACCTTGCCCGGGTGGCGCGCGGGCACCAGCCCGAACTTGTCGAACGTGGCGAAGAAGTGGTCGTGGCCGCTCTGGTCCGGCGGGAAGCCGTACATGGACCAGGCCCGGAGGATCGCCTCGCGGAAGCCGGGGTCGGTACGGGCGTCGGCGGCCGGCCGGGTGCCGGTGCCGGGGCCGCAGGGCGGTACGACGGCGGTCAGCGTCGCCGTGTCGACGCACAGCCCGTCCTCGGCGGCGAGCTCGATCAGGTACTCGGTCCTGACCGCACCGAAGAGGTGGTTGTGCAGGTCGCCGCCCTTGGGCAGCTTCAGGAAGAACCTGCGCAGCGCCCGGGAGCCCGGGGCCGCCGTCCGCAACGACGTCAGCTGGGCGTCCGTGCGGGCCTCGGCGTCCGTCAGCGGGCGTGGTGCCGTCCGTCGGGCCTCGGCCGGTGCGGCTGCGGGCGCCGCGGGCCCTGCGGCCGCAGTCGAGGTCGGCAGGCACCAGCAGAGCAGGGTCAGGGCGGCGGCGAGGACGCGCGCGAGGGGGCGGCCGGGGGTGCGGGTGCCGTCGTAGGTCGTCACGGACCGATGATCATCAAGTCGGCCCGGCCGTGACCGGACAGCCACGCGGCACGCACCGGGGAGCCACCCGAGCGGGCGCAGCGGCGCTCGCCGAAGGGCCGGCCGGCGGGCGGGCCGGGCGCCGGCCGCCGCGCGGGTCAGGCGGCGGCCGGCGGGCGGGCCGCCGTGACGACGTAGTAGTCCAGCAGGCCGTCGCGGTAGGCCGGCAGGAAGTTGCGCGGCCACTGCACGGGCATCTCGATGCCGGCCAGGAAGTGGTCCAGGCCCGGCCAGACCTGGTCGCCGATCGACTCGGCCCGTACGTCGGTCAGCCCGCCGGCGTCGAGGGCGTCGAGCAGGGACACCAGCGGGTGGGCCACGTCCAGGCCGGACGCGAAGCTCTCCAGCCGCGCGGCCAGTTCCCCGCCCGCGTCCTCGGCGCCGGCCGGCAGGAAGAAACTGGTGACGGCCAGCCGGCCGCCGGGCCGCAGCACGCGGGCGGCCTCGCGGGCGAACGCGGTCAGGTCGCGGAAGTGCTGGGCGGCCTCCACCGAGTACAGCCGGTCGAACCTGCCGTCCTCGAACGGCAGCCGCTCCGCCGCCCCGTGCGCGAAGCCGAGCCGCTCCGGGGCCCGGGCGAGCAGGCCCGCGTTGGCCCGGCGGGCGCGCTCCAGCTGCTCGGGGTGGATGTCCACACCGGTCACGGCGGCGAACCCGAACTCCTCCAGCGCCAGCGCGGCACCGATCCCCAGGCCGCAGCCGACCTCGACCGCGCGGGCGTCCGCCCCGTCGAGGGTGCCGAGCACATGGCGGTAGAGGTTGCGCTGGCTGTGCACCCGGTCCTCGGCGGTCAGCCGGCGGTCGAGCGGGATCCCGGCCCAGTGGCCGAAGTTGATGAACCCGCCCGCGAACGCCGGTGCGGAGCTGAGGTCCTGGGGCCCGTAGACGGCACGCACGGCGGGCGCGACGGCGAGGTCGCGGATGCGGTCCACCTGATCTCCTTCTGCACGGCGAATGTGCCCGACCCGGACGTTCTCCCCCGGTCCGCGTCGGCTAAGTCCCGGACTGGTGCTCGCCATGCATGTGTTCGTGTCCGTGCCCCGCCTGCTGCTCATGGCCGTCGTCCGGCGCGCCTCCCATCATCCGCAGCATCGCCGGGCCGCCGGTCCGCAGGAACCGTACGACCAGAGAGGCGGCCAGCAGCAGGAAGACGATGTTGAGGTACGTCGTGTAGTTCCAGCTGATCCCCTCGTCGGGGATCTTCGCGTCGGCCTGGTCGGGGACCAGCCCCAGGCCGCCGAAGACGAACTCCACGACGTAGCCGGCCACCACCATCGAGACGTAGAAGGTGCCCAGCAGGAACGCGGCCGTCCGGGCGCCGTAGTACTTCCGGTAGATGTTGAGGATCGGCAGGATCAGCAGGTCGGCGTAGATGAAGGCGATGACGCCGCCGAAGCTGATGCCGCCCTTCCAGAGCACCACGGCCAGCGGCACGTTGCCGATGGAGCAGACGAACGAGGCGATCGCCACCAGCGGCCCGATCAGCGGCCCGGTCAGCTTGGCCGCGAGCGGATGGCCGGCCAGGAAGAAGCTCCGCCAGAAGTCGTCCGGCACCCAGGCGGCGATCGCCCCGGCGATCAGCAGCCCCGCCACCAGGTCGCGCAGGATCGCCGCCCACTCCATGACGAAGATGTGGGAGACGGACGTGAACCCGTCCCGGGAGAGCAGCCGGCGCACGAAGCCGCCCTCGCCGCCCACGGACATGTCCATCGCCGCGTGCCCCTCCATGGAGCCCGCGAGCCCCCGGTCCGCCTGCTCCCGGGCCTGCCGCAGCAGCCGCTCCCGCAGCAGGACGCGGAAGAGCACGGCGAGGACGACGATCATGACCGGGCCGCCCACGAACTCCGCGGCGGTGAACTGCCACCCCATCAACAGGGCAAGGATCACGCCCAGTTCGATCACCAGGTTGGTGGAGGCGATCTCGAAGGCCATGGCCGCGGTGAAGTCGGCGCCCTTGCGGAACAGCGACCGGGCGAGGGCGACGGCGGCGTACGAACAGGACGAGGAAGCCGCGCCGAACCCCGCGGACAGCGCGAGCGTACGCGGCCGGTCGTCCCCGAGCAGCCGTACGACCGTCTCCCGGCGCACCACCGCCTGCACGACCGCGGAGAGCGTGAAGCCGAGGATCAGCGCCCAGGTGATCTCCCAGGTCATCGACCCGGCGATGGAGAGCGCGTGCCCGACCGCGTGCATGGTGTCCGCCCTTCGCAGCCGACCGCGACCACCCGTTTATATACCCCTGGAGGGTATGAAACCAGTGGCGCGGCCCGCTGTCCCGGCGCCGCCCGTCACCTGCGTGATCCGCACCCCGGGCAGAAGGCCGACCCTTCCGGTACGACCGCGGAGCAGGAGGAGCACTGTTGGGACTGGGCCAGTTGATGGCCGCAGCCCGGGCAGAAGGCGGCCCCGTGGGTCTCGGTACGGCAGTGCGGGCAGACCAACTGGCGGGGCGTGCTGGGGTCGTAGCCCTGCCCGGCCTGCTGGCCCGCGGCGTAGGCGCGTTGCGAGGCCATGTCGTTGAGGCCGCGCTGCTGGGCCGCCATGGCCTCGGCCGCCGTGTCCGGGGCGCAGCGCAGACACAGGCCCTGGGCCGCGTTCCAGCAGCGGCCGCACACGTAGTCGGTGCAGCGCGCGCAGCGGTTGAAGTGCCCCTGCGCGTTGCCGATCGCCCGCTGGAACGCGTCGTCGCGGGCGCGTCCGTAGCCGGCGCCCGCGAGCCCGTCGGCCGCGGACGTCAGCCCGGTACCGGTGCGGCCGAGCAGCCCCCAGGCCACGTCGACCCCCTTCCGCAGCCAGGTGGCGGCCCGCTCGCCGGCGTACGGCTCGAACGGTGAGCGCCAGGTGTCGTAACAGCGCGAGCAGGAGAACTCGAACTGGAAGCCGGCACCGGTCCCGTTTCGCTCGCACAGATCCCGGTAGTTGTTGCTGAAGTAGATCTCGGCGCTCATGTGGTCCCCCCACAGGTCAGGCCATCGGCACACATGCCGTACGACGCTGGGGGAAACGGTACTGGTTCTGGCCAAAGGTGCCGAGTTCAGGCCATGGCCTGAGACCGTGACCGTGATCTCAGGCCATGGCCCTTGCGCGGTCCTTGTGCGGCCCTTCGGCTACCAGCCGACCGCGACCAGGAGCCACTGCGGGTCGGCGTGGGAGATGAAGGAGGACTGGCCCGCCACGTCGTCGTAGGGGAAGCCGTAGGCGAGGTGGTTGATGGCGTTGTCGTGCCAGAACTTGGCGTAGTAATTGCCCGGCGCCGCCGTGTAGAACTGGGCCGGGTCGGACTGCTGGGAGGCCGGCAGGGTGGCGACGTGGCGGTTGAGGGCGGCGCACATGTTCGGGTCGGCCGCCAGGGAGGCCGCGCAGCCGAAGATGTCCGAGGTGGCCGCGGTGACACCCACCGACTGGGCGTACGACGTGAAGTAGTTCGCGTTGGCGCCGCCCGCGCGGAAGCTCGGGTCGCTGCCGGGCGCGATGATCCGGTACGGGGCCTGGGTCTGGGCCAGCACCTTGAACTGGCTGGGAACGGCGTCGGTGAAGCGCTGGAAGGTGGTGGCGCGGTCCTCGGCGAAGGTCTGCCGGTTCTCGCCCACCTCGGTGTCGTAACCGTCCTTGGCGTGCAGGCGCATGGCCAGCTTCAGGCCGAAGGCGTCGACCCGGGTGGTGTTGCCGTTGAAGACGTTGTTGCCGACCGTGAACTCGATGAAGTCGTAGTACGAGCTGGTGGGCGAGCCCAGGTAGAAGTACATGCGGCCCGCGGAGTTGGCCGGCATGTCGAGGTAGGGCTGCTCGGCGATGGAGTGCGTCTGGCCGTTGAAGCTCCAGTACACCTGGCTGTCGGGGTACTTGCCGTTGGTGCGGTTGAGGATCTTCACCTCGACGGCGTTGTTCGCCGCGGGTATGTCGCTGGTGCTGCCCCAGAAGTCGTCCGGCGGGGTGGTGGATCCGGGGCCGTAGACCTGGAACTCCCAGAGGGAGTAGCCGTACGGGGTGCCCCGCGCGGTGCCGTAGAGACGGACGTAGCGGCCGCTGCCGGTGATGGTCAGGTTCTGGGTTCCGCCGGTGGCGGTCGTGGTGGAGTAGACGGTGGTCCAGGTGGCGGCGTCGGTGGAGGTCTGGATCTGGAAGGCCTTCGCGTAGGCGGCCTCCCAGTTCAGGGTGACGCTGCTGAGCTGTTGCACGGACCCGAGGTCGACCTGGAGCCACTGCGGGTCGGCGAAGGCCGAGGACCAGCGGGTGCCGGTGTTGCCGTCGACCGCCGCGCTCGCGGGGAAGGACGCGTTCTCGGTCGAGGAGGCGGTGGCCGGCCGTCCCTGGGACAGCAGTTGGTCGGCGGCGTGCGCGGGCGACGGAGCGAGGGCCGCGAAGAAGGCGGCGATCAGGACGACGACCAGGCCGAGGGCCAGGCGTGGGCGCGCGCCGTCGGCCGGTGGTCTGCGGGTGGGTGCGCCGGCGGAACTCTGCATGCGAAGTCTCCTCAAGCCGGTTCGGCGTGCGTGGGGATGGAGCAACGGCAGGTGCGAGAGCGCTCCCTCGGGTTGTAGTCCCGCCGATGTCCGCCGTCAACAACTGAAGCCGAAATCAATCGGGTTGAGGGCCTGTCGGCGACACGGTGCTGATCCGGGCGTCGGCGCCGCGCTCGCCGCGCCCGCCGCATTCGGGTTCCGACCGTTCGGACGGTCCGGGCCGCCCTGTTTTTACAACCCTTGATGCAACCGGTACGGACCTTTCCGCGCCGCCGGTCCGCAGCGGAACCCGCGGAGGTGCGTGATTCCGCCGGGCCGGGGCAGACGCCCCCGTCATGAGCACCCTCTATCGGAGCGCGGTGGGCGAGGCCACCGAACGGAGATCGCCGGCGGAACCGGCGGAACGGGGCAGCGGCGGTGGGCGCGGCTTCTCGTCGGCGCTGCGCGGTGGTGGCGGGCGGGTGGCGGGGCTGGACGGGCTGCGCACGGTCGCCGTGGTGCTGGTGATCGTGTACCACGTGCAGTCGGACCTGGTGCCCGGCGGCTCGGTGGGCGTGGACGTGTTCTTCACGATCAGCGGCTTCGTCATCACCCGGCTGCTGGTCGCCGAGTACGCCCGCACCGGCCGGATCGGGCTGTGGTCGTTCTACCGGCGGCGGTGGCTGCGGCTGGTACCCGCCCTGCTGGTGATGTGCGCGGTCACCGTCCTGCTGTCCGTGGCGCTCCCGCTGCCGCTGTTCCGCGGGGCGGGGCCGGCGGCGCTGCTGGCCGCGGGTTCGGTGGTCAACCTCGTACGGGCCGCGGACCCCGGGACGTACGCGGATCTCACCGCGCCGCTCGGCCACACCTGGTCGCTGGGGGTGGAGGAGCAGTTCTACCTGGCCTGGCCGCTGCTCCTGCTGGTGCTGCTGCGGCGCGCGTCGGCGCGGGCGGTACTGGGCTGGGCCGCGGCGCTGTGCGTCCTGCCGGTGCTGTGGCGGACGGTCCTCTGGGATCCCGCGGCGGTGCACCGCATCTACAACGGCCCCGACACCCGCGCCGACCAGCTCCTCGTCGGCGCTCTGCTGGCCCTCGTGCTGGCCCGGCTCCGCGCCGACGACCCCCGCCTCGCCCTGCTGCGCCGCTGGGCCGGACGGCTCTGCCTGCCCGCGCTCGCGCTGCTGGGACTGGTCGCCTGGCGGATTCCGATCACCGGGACGAGCGGGTGGAGCCCGGTCTGGTACACGGCCGGATTCCTGGCCGCCGCCGTTCTGTCGGCCTGTGTGATCGCCGCGCTGGACCTGTGCCCGCGGTCGTGGCCCGCCCGCGTGCTGTCGCTGTCGGCGCCCGCATGGGTCGGGCGCAACCTCAGCTACGGGATGTACCTGTGGCACTACCCCGTCATCCGGCTGCTCCACGACCTCGGTGTGCGCGGCGACCGGCTGCTCGCCGCCGGCCTCGCGGCGACGCTCGCCGCGGCCCTCGCCTCGTACGCCCTCGTCGAACGACCCCTGCTGCGCCGCAGCCGGGCAGGCGCGCGTCGCCCGCGTGCGGCGGCGGCCCGGCTTCCGCAGGCCGCCGGTGCGGTCACCGGAACGGGTGACTAGCGAGTCTTCATCGGTTGCGCAATTTGGTAACTATAGACTCGCCACACTTCAGTGCCCGGCCGCCCGCCCGTAGACCGTGGGCCGGTGGGGCGTGTTCGTTCATCGGGGGACACATGAAGCTTTCCGGGCTGTCCGAGGCCGAGATCGGTGCCGTGTTCGAGCGCGTGCTCGACCAGGCGCTGGCCTCCGGGCAGGTCGACGAGGTGCTCGGTCACGGCACCGGCGGTTTCGACCGCGAGCGGCTGCGCAGCAGGGCACTCCGCCAACGTGACGTCATCCTCGCCACGGTGGCCGTCGAGTACCGGGAGTACCTCGCGGCGGGGACCCGGAGCGGGAACGAGGACGTGAACGGGAACGGCGGGCCGGTCGGCCGGGTGGCGGGCGCCGGTGGTCCCGCGGCGGCCCGGCCCCGGGCCGTCCGCGGAGTGCTGTCGGCGCTCGCGCTGCTCGTGCCCGGCCTCGCCGCCGCGGCGGCCGGCGCCTGCCTGCTGGTTGGGTACTGCCTGCGGGCCGTCGAGGGCCGTCCCTACCTCGGCGACGGCCTGGTCACGGCAGGGCTGATCGCCGGTGCGGTGGCCGTCGGCGCGGCGGTCGGCGACCTGCTCTGGCTGCTGTCGGCGCCGCGCGACGCTCCCGCCGGGCCGGGCCACGGCCCGCCGGGTGCCGGCGCCGAGCTGGCGCGGACCCGGCACGAGTGGGAACTCGCCCTGCTGGAGCGGGGGATGGTGCCGTTCCTGCTCGGCCGCATCGAAGAGGCCCGGCTGGGAGAACGGCGCGATCGCGCGGTGCGCTGAGCGCTCTGCCGGAGTGGCGCGATGTGCCGTCTGCCGTCTGCGGCAGCGTCGTGGCTGGTCGCGCCCACGCGGCGGAGCCGCATGTCGATACAGCCCCGCGCCCCTGCGGGGCGCTGCCGAACGGCAGCGGAATTCGCCGGCCCCGCTCAGGAGGCGGTCCGGCCGAGCGTGCCGCAGACGACTGGCCTGCCACGCCCGCCTGCGGCGTTGTCGTCACCGGCCGACGTCCCCCGGTCTTCGACCCGGAGGTGTCCGCGAACCACGCTGCCCGCTGCGACGGCGGTATCCCCATGACCCCGCTCACCCCGACCGGCGTCGCCGGTGCCCCCGTCAGTCGCGGGAGTTGCCGAACAGTACGCGGTAGCCGATCAGCAGGACCAGGGAGCCGGCGATCGCGGAGCCCCAGGTGTAGAGGTCGAAGAAATGATTCTGCACCGGGCGGTCGAGGAAGCGGGCGGAGAGCCAGCCGCCCACGAAGGCGCCCGCGACGCCGATGATGGTGGTGCCTATCAGACCGCCCGGGTCGCGGCCGGGCAGCAGGATCTTGGCGATTCCTCCGGCGAACAGGCCGAGGATGATCCAGGCGACGATGCCCACGGTGTAGTCCTCCAGAAGTGCGGATTGATCGTCCGCCCAGCGTATGGACGCTCCCGGCGCCGTGACGAGGGCCGATGGGCGGTTGCCGCACGGTCGTCGAGGTTCTGTTGCTTGATTAAGACATTGCGCAACTCTGGAAGCGGAGGGGTGCCGTTCCGTCAGCGTCCGGGTCTCTGCCCCGGCCCCTAGACTGGGTCGGCGCGGGCGCGGGTGCTGTGAGCGTGGGCGGGACGGGAGAGGACTGTGGCGGAGAACGCCGGTGGCTTGGAGGATCCCTCCGTCGAGGTGCTGACGGAGGCGGCTGCCGTGTTCGGGCTGCTCGCGTCGTCGGCGCGGCTGCATCTGATGTGGGCGCTGGCGCAGGGCGAGAGCGATGTCACGCATCTCGCGGACCGGGTGGGTGGTGCGCTGCCCGCGGTGAGCCAGCATCTGACCAAGCTCAAGCTCGCGGGGCTGGTGCGTTCCCGGCGGGAGGGGCGCAGGCATGTCTACTTCGTCGACGATCCCGACATCGTGACGGTGGTGCGGGTGATGGTGGGGCAGCTGACCGCGCGTTCGCACCAGGCCGGCGCGTCGGTGCACCGGCTGCACGGGACCGGTGGCTGAGACCACCGCGGCCTCGGGACCGGATGCCGGGACGCCCGATCCCACGGCCGGGAGACCCGGGGCGAGCCGCTCCGCACCCACCGTGCTGGAAGTGCTGCGCTCCCTGGACAGCGGCCCGCGCGGACTGACGGAGGCCGAGGCCGGGCAGCGGCTGGCCCGCTGGGGCGGGAACACGCTTCCGCAGCGGCGCGAACCTTCCTGGCCCCGCCTGTTCGTCCGCAGTCTGCGCGACCCGTTCACGGCGGTGCTCGCCTGCCTCGGCCTGGTGTCGGCGGCCGTGTTCGCCTGGGGCACCGCCACCGTGATCCTGCTCCTGGTCGTGGTCAGCTGCGTGCTGCGGGCGTCCGGGGAGCACCGGGCCGACCGCTCCACGGCTGCCCTGCGCGAGCTGGTCGCCACCACCGCCACCGTGCTGCGGCGCGCCGACGAGGACGCGGCGCCGACGGCGCGCGAGATCCCGGTGGACGAACTGGTCCCCGGCGACGTGCTGCGCCTGGGGCCGGGCGACCTGGTCCCGGCCGACGTACGGCTGCTGCGGTCGAGCGGCCTGACCGTGCACCAGTCCGCGCTGACCGGGGAGTCCGCCCCGGTCCCCAAGCGCGCCGAGGACGACCGCGTGCCGGGAACCGGCGGGTCCGGGCAGCCGCAGTCCTGCTTCCAGGGCAGCAGCGTCGCCTCCGGCAGCGCCACCGCGGTCGTCACCGCGACCGGTGCCCGGACCCTGCTGGCCGCCGGCCACGGGCGCGGCGCGGACCGGCCCCGGGACAGCGCCTTCGACCGTTCCGTGCACGGCGTCTCCTGGATCCTGATCCGGTTCATGCTGCTCACCCCGCCGCTGGTGCTGATGAGCAACGCCGCGCTGCGCGGCCGCGGCCTGGAGACGCTGCCGTTCGCCGTCGCGGTGGCGGTCGGGCTGACCCCGGAGACGCTGCCGGTCCTCGTCACCACCTGCCTGGCCCGCGGCGCCGCCCTGCTGGCCCGCACCCACGGGGTGATCGTCAAGCGGCTGCCCGCGCTGCACGACATCGGGGCCGTGGACCTGCTGTGCGTGGACAAGACCGGCACCCTCACCCAGGACCGGCCGCTCGTCGCCGGCGCCCTCGGCCCGGACGGCCGGGACGACCCCGAGGTCCTGCACTGGGCCGCCGTCAACGCCTGGTGGACCCTGCAACTCGCCGAACTGCCGGAACCCGACGCCCTCGACGAGGCGCTCCTCGACGCGGCCGACGAGGACGCGCTGACGGCGTACGACGGGACGGCGGTCGTTCCCTTCGACCCGGTACGCCGGCTGGCCACCGCGGTGGTCCGCACCCCGGGCCGGCTCGGCAGCCACACCCTGGTCGTGAAGGGGGACGTCGAAGCCGTCCTCGACCGCTGCCGGCTCGACGGGGACGAGGGCGCGGGCGAGCGCGAGCGGCTGCGCGGGCTCGCCGCCGGGGCCGCCGCCGACGGCCTGCGGGTCCTGGCGGTCGCCACCGCCGAACGCCCGGCACGCGCCCGGGAGTACACCCCGGCCGACGAACGCGGCCTCACCTTCCGCGGCCTGGTCACCCTCCGGGACGCCCTCGCGCCCACCGCCGCCGACGCGCTCGCCGTCCTGGCCGGCCAGGGGGTCACCGTCAAGATCCTCACCGGTGACCACCCGGGCACCGCCGCCCGCGCCTGCCGCGACCTGGGCCTTCCCGTCGGCGCGAACGGACTGCTCACCGCCGACCGCATCGACGGCGTGAGCGACGCCGAACTGCCCGCACTCGTCCGCCGTACGACCGTCTTCGCCCGCTGCACCCCGGATCACAAGGCCAGGATCACCGAGGCACTGCGCGGCGCCGGGCACACCGTCGGCTTCCTCGGGGACGGCGTCAACGACCTGCCCGCGGTGCGCGCCGCCGACGTCGGGATCGCCCCGCGGGGCGCCGCCGACGTGACCCGTGAGGCCGCCGACGTGGTACTCGCCGAGAAGGACCTCACCGCCGTCGCCCACGCCATCGCGGCCGGCCGGTACGCCGGCGGCAACATCGCCACCTACCTGCGCATCACGCTCTCCTCCAACCTCGGCAACGTGATCGCCATGCTCTCCGCGGGCCTGCTCCTGCCCTTCCTGCCGATGCTCCCGGCGCAGGTCCTGATCCAGAACCTGTGCTTCGACGCGGCCCAGCTGGCCTACGTCCACGACCGCCCGCACCCCTCCGTGCTGGTCCGCCCGACCGTGCTGAGGCCCCGCGAACTGCTCCGCTTCATCACCGGCTTCGGACTGCTCAACGCGGTCGCCGACCTCGCCACCTTCGGCGTCCTCGCCCTCGCCCTGCACGGCCCCGGCACCGGGGACGACGAGGCCATCTTCCATTCGGGCTGGTTCACCGAGAACCTGCTCACCCAGGCCCTGGTGATGCTGCTGCTGCGCGAGGGCCGCCTGTGGGCGCGAGGGCGCAGACCCGGTTCCGTCGCCTGGGCCGCGGCCGCGCTGGCCGCCGTGGGACTGCTGCTGCCGCCCTCGCCGCTGGGGCCGCCGCTCGGCCTGACGACCCTCTCCCCGGCGTACTACCTGCTGCTCACCGCCGTCCTCGCGCTCTACGCCGCCGCGGTCATCGCCGCCAGAGCCCGCTACGAACGACGGCGGTCCGCGCGGGCCGACGGCTGAATTCACTTGCCGCATTGCGCAATAATGGAAGCGCCGGGAACGGTCCCGGCTCGGGGAGGGCGAATGGCCATGCCAGGCGGGGGCGGTCGGGCCGGGCGGGACACGAATCTGCGGATCGGGGCCGCGCTGGCCGAGGTCGAGGGGCTCTACTCGGCGTTGCTGCGGGCGGGCACCGCGGACAGCCGCCGGCGATTACAGGCGGAGCTGGCCCGGGCCGCACGCAGGCTCGCCGCTCTGGCGGACGCACCGGCGCAGGCGCCGTCCCCTGCCACCGGCGTACGGCGCTCGCGTCGCGGTCGGCGGCGGGCGCTGGCCGAGCACGGTGCCGCCTGGATCATCGCCCGGTACGGGCGGTCCGGGGGCTGAGGCCGTGAGATGTGTCCTGAGGCCGAGGCTGCGAGATGTGTCCTGTGGCTGAGGCCGTGAGATGTGTCCTGGGGCTGAGGCCGCGGGGTGTGGCGGATCTCCGGCTGTGAATTGCATGAGGATCTGTGCTGCATGGGCCATGGCTTTGTTAGATTTCGCAGCCACGCATCCCGGCGCCCGAACGTTTCTTCGTGGGAGTGCAAGATGAGCGACCCCTGGGGCGGCCCGGCCGGGCAGGCCACGCGCAGCCGTACCGACCGGGTGCCCGGGCAGCGTAGGGCCGCGGCCGACGAGATGCGCCCGGCGGGCGGCCGGGCCGCCGCCCGGCAGGCGGCCAGGACCCGGGGTAGCAGGGGCTCCCGGCGGGCCAGACCGGCGGGCCGCGGCAAGCGGGTCATGAAGATCCTCGGCCTGTGCACGGCCGTCCTGGTCCTGGTCACGGCCGGCGCCGGCTGGTGGTTCTACCAGCACCTCAACGGCAACATCAACAGCGTCGCCCTGGACGGCAAGGGCGGCACGGAGAAGGCCGACGCCTTCGGCCGGACGCCGATCAACATCCTGGTGATGGGCTCGGACGCGCGGACCAGCAAGACCGACTGCAAGCTCGGCGGCGGCTGTTCCCAGACCGGGGTGCAGAGCGGGTACGGCAACGCGGACGTGGAGATGGTCGTCCACATATCCGCCGACCGCTCCAACGCGACGGTCATGAGCATCCCCCGCGACACCATGGTCGACGTCCCCGCCTGCAAGAACACCGAGGACAACACCGCCACGTCCGGCTACTACGGCCAGGTCAACAGCGCCCTCCAGTACGGGCCGGCCTGCCAGGTCGCCACCGTGCACCAGCTCACCGGCATCCCCATCGATCACTTCGTCAAGCTGGACTTCTCCGGTGTGGTCAAGATGTCCGACGCGGTCGGCGGTGTCTCGGTGTGCGTGAGCTCCAACGTGTACGACACCTACTCGCACCTGAAGCTGTCCAAGGGCAGCCACACCCTCAAGGGGCAGGCCGCGCTGGAGTTCGTCCGCTCCCGGCACGGCTTCGGCGACGGCAGCGACCTCGGCCGTACCGTCTCCCAGCACATCTTCCTCAGCGCGATGATCCGCAAGTTCAAGAGTGCGGGCACCCTCACCGACCCCGCCGCGGTCTACAGCCTCGCGGACGCCGCCACCAAGGCGCTGACCGTGGACGACGGCCTCGGCACCGTCAAGAAGCTGATCTCGCTGGCGGCCGACGTGAACAAGGTCCCCACCAAGCGGATGACCTTCACGACCATGCAGACCGCGCCCGACCCGCAGAACAGCAACCGCGTGGTGGTGGGCGAGGGCGCCAAGGACCTGTTCGCCACCATCGCCGACGACCAGTCGCTGACCACCGGCACGGGCAAGAAGTCGTCGGCGGCCTCGGCGACGGCCAGTGCGAAACCGACGCCCACCGCGACCGTCCCCGCGTCCCAGATCGCCGTGACCGTCGAGAACGGCACCACCGTCACGGGCCGCGCCTCCGCCATCGCGACGGCGCTCGTCAACCACGGCTTCAGCTCCGGTACGACCACGGGCAACGCCCCGAGCTCCGCGACCACGACCACCCTGACCTACGGCAGCGGCGAGAAGGCCGAGGCGCAGACCGTCGCCAAGGCCCTCGACCTGCCCAGCTCGCATCTCAAGTCGGGCAGCGGCACCGGCGTGACCCTGGTGATCGGCGGCGACTGGACGAGCGGCACCTCCTACCCGGCCAGCTCGGGCGACACCAAGGCCGCCACCACCAACGCCAACGCCTCCACCGCCGACGACTCCAAGACCTGCGCCAAGGTCAGCCCCTACAAGACGGTCAGCCTCAACGGGGTCGCGATGACGCCGGCCCAGGCCTACGCGGCGGCGACCAGCAAGCCCGACTCCGACGAGTGAGGCGGGCACCGGGCCACCGCGGTGGAATCCGGTGGAGGGGGCTGGCGGCCGGCGGCTCGGGTTGTACAGTTGCGCAATGTAGCAATCATGGCAGCAGGTGCGGGCGCGGTCCGCGGGTGCCGCTGCCCGGCGTGTGGAAAGGGTGGGCGGGATGCTCCGCAACGGACTGGAACCGTGGCACCTGCTGCTGGTCGCGATCGTCATCATTCTGCTGTTCGGGTCGAAGAAGCTGCCGGAGGCCGCTCGTGGCCTCGGCAAGTCGATGCGGATCCTCAAGAGCGAGGCCAAGGCGATGAAGGACGACGGCTCCCCGCAGCCCGCCGCCGACGCCGAGACCGCCGCCGAGCAGCCGGCCGCACGGGTCATCCAGCCCACCCCGGCCGACGCCACCTCGACCCGCACGGTCTCCGAGGAGAACACCGCCCACTGAGGCGGCCGGGGGGCTCGCCGGGTCGAACAATCCGCCGCCTGCCGGGACTCCGGCGGGTGCTGTCACGCGGACTCGGTGGACTCGGTCCTTCTTGGGGCTCAGTCCTTCTTGTCGCCGCCGCGCTTGTTCTTCCCCTTCGGGGTGCCCTGTTGCCTGCCCGGGCCGTCGTCCTTGCCGATCCGGGGCTCCGCGCCACCGGTCGACGGCGGGTTCACGGCGGAGGACGAGGCCGGGGCCGGGCTCGTGCTGTGCTGCTGGTCCGTCGGCGGGGTGTCGGCCGAGCTGTGGTCGGGGGAGAACCACGCGATGCCGAGCAGCAGCGCCCCGAGGAAGATCACCACTGCGGCGACCGCGCTCACCGTCCGCGAGCGGCGGGCGGAGACGGTGCGGCCGCCCGGACGCTGACGGCGCCGGTTCCGGTGGGCCGGAGCGCTGCCGGCGGCGGCGGACGGGAAGGCGTACGTGGTCACGGAGCCGGCGGGCACGTTCGTACCGGACCGTGTCCCCGCCGGTCCCCCCGGGACGGCCGCACGCGGCTCCGGGCCGGGGCGCGGTGCGGCCGCCGGGAGCGGCTCGGGGCGCCCCCGCCAGGCGCCCGCGGCGAACCACTCGGCCGTCTGACGTGCCGTGGGGCGGTCCTCGGGCCGCTTGGCGAGGAGGCCGAGCAGGTAGTTCTCGAAGGCGGGCGGCAGCTGGACGCCCAGCTGCCGCGGCGGCACGGGGGGCGTGTCGAGGTGGTGGTGGAGGACGGCGATGGGGCTGTCGGCGTTGAACGGCGTGCGTCCGGTGAGCAGCTGGTAGAGCACACAGCCGAGCGAGTAGACGTCGGACGGCGGTCCGGCGGGCTTGCCGAGGGCTCGCTCGGGAGCGATGTACAGGCTGGTCCCGACGATCTGGCCGGTCGCGGTGAGCGCGCCGCCCGGGTCGTCCATGAAGCGCGCGATACCGAAGTCACCGATCTTCACCGAACCGACGGCGTCGAGGAGAAGGTTGCCGGGCTTGATGTCCCGGTGCACGATGCCCTGTTCGTGGGCGACGGCGAGCCCGGCGGCCGCCTGGGCGGCGATGAGGGCGACCTCCTCGGCCGGCAGGGACCCCGCCTGGGCGAGCACCCGGTGCAGACTGTCGCCCTCGACCAGCTCCATCACCAGGAACAGCCGGCCCTCCTGCTCGCCGAAGTCGACGACGCCGACCACATGGGGGTGGCGCAGCCGGCCCGCGGTCTGGGCCTCCAGACGGAAGCGGGCGGCGGCGGTGGGGTCGGCGTTCTGGGCGAGCAGCAGCTTGACCGCCACGGGTCTGCCGAGCATCTCGTCGTACGCCCGCCAGACCTCTCCCATCGCGCCTCGCCCGATGGCGGTCATCAGCCGGTACCGGCCCGCTATCAGCACCTGTTGCTTCATCCTCACGCAGTAAGACGATTCGACCGCTGTCGGCCATGTCCCCCTGAGTGAAGGGATGTTGATGGCGATGCCGCAGCTTCCCCAGCCTACTGGCGGGACGCCGGCGGCCGGCCATGAAGGACCGACTGACCCGGCCCGGATATCGCTCCGTGGGACCCGTCTCGTGGAACCGCGAGGCGGCCAGGCACACTCTGCCTGTGGTGTTCTCCCACGTGATTCCCCACATGCTCCCTCACGTGGTCCCTCACCTGTTCCCTCACCTGTTCCCGACTGTGTTCCCTGACGAGAGGCCGGCCCACACATGATCACGCTCACCAAGGAAGACGGTCCGGCGGACCTGGACGGAGTGACCCACCTGTCCATCGGGGTGTCCTGGGACCCCACCGCCGGCAGCAGCGGCGGGGTGATGGGCGTGCTCCGCCGCAAGTCCGGCACCGACCTCGACCTGATCGCCATCGCCATGCAGGGCGGGGACCCGGTACGCCTCGCGGGCCTCGACTCCCTCGACCCGATGGGGAACGGCTCCCTGGTCCACAGCGGCGACAACCAGTCCGGGCGCGGGGACGGTGACGACGAGACGGTGACCGTCGAGTTCGCCCGGGTCCCGTCCAACATCACGTCGATCGTGTTCGTCGCCGCCGCCTACAAGAAGGGCAGCTCCTTCCAGAAGGCACGCAACATCAGCTTCAAGGTCTACGACGCCACCGGCGGCAGCTCCCAGCAGGTCGCCGACATATGGCCGAGCCTGCTCACCCAGGACAACGGCTGCGCCGTGGCCAAGGCACTGCGGGTCGGCGGCAGCTGGAAGCTGGAGGTGATCAACGTGACGGGAAAGATCAAGCAGGGCGACGAGCACGCCCTGATGCGCTTCGCCGCCAGCATGTAGGACGTCTCCCCGCCTCCCCGTCTTCCGGCCCTCCCCGCCTCCCCGTCTTCCCGCCGTCTCCCGGGCTCACGTCATCAGGATCTGTGAGCTGATCCGGGACATGAATGGGCCGCCGAGACTTCCGGGATCATGCACTGCGCGGTCGTTACCGCGGTGTCACCCTTGCGCATGCGGCACACGAAGCGTGGCCGCCGGGGGATCTGCAGAGGCGGGCGAGTTCGGTGGGGGACTTTCTGGGGGCGGTCACGGCGTTTCCGACCGTGGTCTTCACCTTCGCGCTGGTCGTGGTGGCGGTCTACTGGCTGCTGGTGCTCCTGGGGGGCGCCCACTTCCACGGGGCGCGCGGAGGACACCACGGGCACGGCCACGGCCACGGACATGGGCACGGCGGGGGACGCCATGGCCACGGGGGGCTGCAGAGGGTGCTGGGTCTCGGCGGGGTGCCGATCACCGTGGCGGTGTCGCTGGTGGTCGCCTTCGCCTGGTTCAGCGCGCTGAGCGGCCGGGTCGTGTTCGGCGGCGGCCACGGGGGAGTCCTGCTGCCGGCCGCCCTGGTCGGCGGCTGGGCGGGAGCGCGGGTGCTGGCATGGCCGCTGCGGCGGCTGATGCCGGCCCCGGCCCCGCCGCCGTCCCGCCGGGACTTCGTCGGCCTCGGCTGCGTGATCCGCACCGGCCGGGTCGGCCCCGACTTCGGACAGGCCGAGGTCCGTGCGGCCGACGGCTCCTCCGCGGTCGTACAGGTCCGGCAGAGCCTCGACGACGCGGCCGGTCCTGGCGGCCTGCTCCGCGCCGGGGCGTCGGCACTCATCTACGACTACGACGACGCGGGCGAGTACTTCTGGGTCATGCCCGCCGTGCCGGCTACCGGCTGACGCGACACCACCCCCTCGTCGTCCGTCCGGCGTTCCGCACGCCCCGCGTTCACTCATCCATTCACGGCAAGGTCGTCCAAGGGAACAGCCATGTCTGTCGTCACCATCGGAATCGGCGTACTCGTCGCCGTCCTGCTGCTCATCGGTCTGGGCACGCTGCTGCTCTTCGGCCGGCTGTTCCGCAAGGTCGTCCAGGGCGAGGCGCTGATCGTCTCCCGGCCCAAGAGCGTCGACGTCACCTTCACCGGTGCCCTGGTGCTGCCGATGCTGCACCGGGCGGAGGTCATGGACATCTCGGTGAAGACCATCGAGATCATCCGCACCGGGCGGGAGGGCATGATCTGCAAGGACAAC
Source organism: Streptomyces sp. NPDC054770 (assembly GCF_053611985.1). Classification (NCBI taxonomy): domain Bacteria; kingdom Bacillati; phylum Actinomycetota; class Actinomycetes; order Kitasatosporales; family Streptomycetaceae; genus Streptomyces; species Streptomyces sp. NPDC054770. The sequence continues at coordinate 62,290 of NZ_JBSHBL010000001.1, read as the reverse complement.
ATCCGCGCCGACATTCAGATCACGTTCTTCGTCCGGGTCAACAAGACGGTGGAGGACGTCGTCAAGGTCGCCCAGGCGATCGGCACCGAGCGGGCCAGCCACCAGGAGACCCTCCAGAACCTGTTCAGCGCGAAGTTCGCCGAGGCGCTGCGGACGGTGGGCAAGCAGCTCGACTTCGCCGACCTCTACACCAAGCGCGAGGAGTTCAGGGACCGCATCGTCGCCGCCATCGGTACCGACCTGAACGGCTACCACCTGGAGGACGCCGCGATCGACCACCTCGAACAGACCCCGCTGGAGCAGCTCGACGCGTCCAACATCCTGGACGCCCAGGGCATCCGGAAGATCACCGAACTGACGGCGCTGGAGCACATCCGCACCAACGACTTCCAGCGCAACGAGGAGATGGAGATCACCCGCCAGGACGTGGACGCGCGCGAGGCCGTCCTGGAGCTGGAACGGCGGCGCGCGGAGGCGGAGATCCGGCAGCGCAAGGGGATCGAGACCCTGCGCGCGCAGGAGGAGGCCGCCACCGCGCAGGTCCAGGAGGAGGAGCGGCTCAAGGCGCACAGCGCGCTGCTGCGGACCGAGGAACTGCTCGGCGTGCAGCGGGAGAACCAGGTGCGGGAGATCGCGGTCGCCGAGAAGAACCGGGAGCGGGTGCTCGCGGTGGAGAGCGAGCGCATCGAGAAGGACCGGCTGCTGGAGGTCGTCAACCGGGAGCGGGAGGTGGAGCTCGCCAGGGCGGAGAAGGAGAAGCAGGTCGAGGTGGAGCGCCGGAGCGTGGCCGACGTGGTGCGCGAGCGCATCGCGGTGGACCGCACGGTCGCGGAACAGGAAGAGGAGATCAAGCGGGTCCGGGTGGTCCAGGAGGCCGAGCGCACCCGGCAGACCGTGATCATCGCCGCCGAGGCGGAGGCGCAGGAGCAGCTGGTCAAGGACATCAAGGCGGCCGAGGCCGCCGAGCAGGCCGCGCACCTGCGGGCCAAGGAGCAGCTGGTGCTGGCCGAGGCCGGGCAGAAGCGCGCGGAGCTGGAGGCCGCCGCCAACGTGCGCCGGGCGGAGGGCGAGCGCGCCCTGGCCGGGGCGGCCGGGCTGGCCCAGGCCGAGGTGGCGGAGCGGCAGGCCATGGCCGAGGCGGCCGGTGTGCGGGCCCGGCTTGAGGGCGAGGCCGCGGGCCTGAAGGAGAAGGCGGAGGCCGTCGAGAAGGTCGGGCTCGCCGAGGCCGCGGTCGCTCAGAGCAAGGCGAACGCGGAGGCGGCGGGCATCCGGGAGCGGCTGCTCGGCGAGGCCGCCGGTCTCAAGGAGAAGGCGGCGGCGATGGCCGCGCTGGACGAGGTGTCCCGGGCCCACGAGGAGTTCCGGCTGCGGCTGGCCGCGGACAAGGAGGTCCGGATGGCCGCGCTGGAGGTCCAGAGCAAGGTGGCCGAGGCCCAGGCGGCGGTACTGGCCGCCGGACTGGAGAGCGCGGACATCGACATCGTCGGCGGCGACAGCGTGTTCCTGGAGCGGCTGGTCGGCGCGGTGTCCTTCGGCAAGGCCATCGACGGCGCGGTGCAGGGCTCGGAGACGGTGCAGGCGCTCGGGGCGGAGTGGCTGAACGGCGAGAAGAGCTTCAGCGGCGACGCGACGGAGGTACTGCGCTCACTGGCGGCAGGCGGCCCGTGGAACCTGGCCCTGCTGATGAAGCTGCTGGGCGGCCAGGAGAGTGCGGACCCCGTACGGCTCGCCAACGGTACGACGAAGTAGCGCCCCCGAAGGGGCGCGGGGAACTGCGCGACCAGCCACGACGGCGCAGCAGACGACCGACGGCGCAACGCGGCCAGGAGGAACGGAAAGCAACCATGGGCGTCGAGGACGGCACCTACCAGATCCTGCGGCAACGGCTCGCCGACCGCGCCGCGGAACTCGGCCGACGAGCCGCCGAGCTCAACGCTCGTCGGCAGGACGCCTTCGGCTCCCGCCCGCTGGAGCTCGCGGGCTCGGCCCGCCCCCGCACCGACGGCGCGGCCACCGCATGCGGCGTGGTCGCCGTACGGCCCGACGTCCTCCTGCTCGGGACCTCCGCACCCGACCTCGGCGCCGGCCTGCTGTCGCTGCACACCCTGGACGGCTCGCCCCTGGGACCCGAGAAGGTCCCCGGCCTGCTCGACGACGAGCGGTTCCACCGCGACCTGGCCGAACTGCTGCGCTACTACCGGGACGCCCGCCTCACCGACCTGCGGAGTACGGCGTCGGGGCGGCTGCTCGCCGTGTTCCGCACCGGCGGGAACGAGGGCGATCTGCGGGTCCTGAGCTGGCAGTTGGCGGCGGACCGGGTCGAGTACCTGGGCAACCACGGTGAACGCGACCTGCCACAGCCGCCCGTCTCCGAGCTGCCGTGGACGACGACCGGACGCGAGCACCACGCGGACGGCGGGATCCTGATCGAAGGCGGCGCGGGCGCGGTCTCGGTCGCCACCACCGGCGGCAGCCTCACGGTCCGGGCGCACCCCGGCGACCGGCTGCTGTTCCGGGAAGCGGTCGACGAGCCGCTGCAGAGTCTCGCCGACGCCACCGTCGCCTACGCGGCGACCGGCCCCCTGCTGCTCCTGCGGATCCGCCCCTACAACGAACCGGCGGACCGCTATCTGGTCGTCAACACCCGCACCGGTTCGGTGCGTCGCCAGGACACCCTCGGCCACGGTGCCAGGCTGCTGCCCGCCGAACAGGGCCTGATCTTTCCCGGCGGCTACGAACTGGCGGACGGCAGCCATCGGGCCTTCCGCATCGGCAGCGGCATCGGCAGCGGCGCGGGCGGCGCGTCCGGTGCGGGTGGCGCGTCCGGCGCGTCCGGTACGGCCGGCGCGGGCGCCGGTTCCGTGGCCGACCGGTCCGCCGCGGACGAGCTGCGCTTCGACGCGGTGCTTCCCTCGCCCAACGGCGAGGACCTGCTCTACGTCCTGAGCCGGCCGGGCCGTGCCGAGGTCCTGCTGCTGCCGTGGAACACCGTCCGCCGCGAGGCCGCGAGCGCCCTGCACGGCGCGGCCTACGCCCTGCTGCCGGACGGCACTCTCGTCCTCCTCAAACCGGACCACGAGCCCGTGCGCACGCACGAACTCCAGCTGTGGCAGACCCCTTTCCAGTCCGCCGACCACGCCGCCGCCCAGCCGGTCGGGGACGGCCCGCTGGCGCGGATCGGCAACGCCGACCTGGTCGCGGGCATCGCCGACTGCCTGGACGTGGTCCGCGGCGCGACCGCCGCCGTACCGGAGAACGGAACGGCGGCCTCCCCGGAGCTGATCCTCGACGCCTGCGCCAGGGCGACGGACCGCCACTACTGGCTCGCCGACACCGGCCTGCTCGAACCACTCACCGAACTGCGGTCCGCCGCAGAGCAGTTGGTCGCCGAGCAGGCCAGGATCCGGCAACTCGCCGGGCGCGCCGCACAGGCGCTGGACCAGGCGGCCGCGGAGGCCGCCGCGCTGCTCCGCCGCTCCCACGGCGAACCGCCCGCCGACGCGGACGCCTGGACGGCACTCCTCACCGAACTGCGCCGGGCCCAGGGCCGTACCCGCACCCTGCGCGAACTGCCCCAGCTCGACCTGGCCGCACTGGACCGGGTCGAGGCGGACCTGGCCGCCGAGCTCACGGCGGCGACCGAGCGTGCCTTCGCCTTCTTCGCCGGTCCCGACGCCTTCGCCGCCCCCCTCGCCGCGGCCCGGGGGGCCCCCCCCGGGACCGGCGCGCAGGGCCCCCCCCCCCCCGGCCCCGCGCGCGCCGCCCCCCCCACCCCCCCCGGCGCCGCCCCCGCCCCCCGCCCC
>NZ_JBSHBL010000001.1:0-58477 GCF_053611985.1 Streptomyces sp. NPDC054770 | reverse complement strand
TCCCGGGGCCCCGGCTCGCCGCCGCGTACGGGGCCTGGAGCGCCACCGCCGCCGAGGCCGCGCGGCTCGCCGACCGCCTCACCGAGCAGGCGGACGCCCTGGCCACCGTCACCGACCTGGTCACCGGCGCGGCCGATGCCGACCCGAGCGCGGGAACGGCCGTACTGCTGGCCATCGGCGAGGTCCTGGCGGCGGTCAACCGGGCCCGGGCGGTGCTGACCACCCGCCGCCGTGCCCTGCTCGACGCCGAGCACCGCGCCGCGCACGCCGCCGAGTCGGCGCTGCTCGCCCAGGCGACGACCGCCGCGCTGACCGCCGCCGACACCCCGGCCGCCTGCGACGACCAACTCGCCCGCCTGCTGCTGCGGGTGGACGCGCTGGAGGCCCGCTTCGCCGAGGCCGAGGACCTCGCCGCCGACCTGGCGCTGCGCCGGGAGGAGATCCGGCAGGCGTTCGCCGCCCGGCGCCAGACCCTGCTGGACGAGGCCGCCGCCCGCGCCGACCGGGCCGCCGCCTCCGCCCGGCGGGCCCTTCAGGCGCTGGGCCGTCGCCTCGCCGGGCTCGGCTCGGCGGCCGACATCCACGCCGCGCAGGCCGCCGACCCGATGGCGCTGCGCATCCGGGCCGCCGCCGGGGAACTGCGCGACCTCGACGACCGGGTACGCGCCCAGGAACTGGAGGACGGCCTGCTCGGCGCCGTCCGCACCGCCCTGCGCGAACTGCGCGACCGGGCCGACCTGTCCGAGGACGGCGGCGCCACCGTCCGGCTGGGCCGCCACCGCTTCGCCGTCCGCCGCGAACCCGTGGAACTCACCCTCCAGCCGGACGGTGACGGCGGTCTGGCCTTCGTCGTCACCGGCACCGGCTACCGCAGGTCCGCCGACCTCCCCGAGCTGCTGGCCGGCCGCGAGTTCTGGACACAGCCCCTGGTCAGCGAGTCACCGACGCTCTACCGCGCCGAGTACCTGGCGGCCTCGCTGCTGTCCACGGCCACGGCCACGGCCACCGCCACGGTCACGGCCACCGGCGAACCGGGCGAACCACTCCTCGACCAAGTCCGCCGCGCGGCCGAGCGAGGCTACGACGAGGGGTACGAGCGCGGCGTCCACGACCAGGACGCCACCACCATCCTCGGCGCACTGCTACGACTCCGGGCCGGTGCGGGGCTGTTGCAACACCCCGCCGAGGTGCGCGCCACCGCCCAGCTGTTCTGGGCCCACGGCGCGACCGACGCCCAGCGGGCCGCCTGGCAGCGCCGCGCCCGCTCCCTGGCGCTGGCCCGCGTCCACTTCGGCCCCGAGGGCGCGGCGACCGCCTCCTTCGACCTGGCGGCCGAACTCACGCACGCGGTCGCCGAGTTCACCGCCGCCATCGGACTGGCCCCGGCGCCACGGGCCGGCGACTACCTGCTGGACGAACTCGCCGACCCGCACGAGGGGTTCGCCACCGGCAGCGCCGCGCGCACCCTCCTGGACGGCTTCCGCCACACCGCCGCCGCCCCTCTCCTCACCGCGGACCTGGCCGCGCTCGGCACCGACCTGCCGGCCCGGCACCAACTCGCCGCCGCCTGGCTGGGCTCGTACGTCTCCATGCATGCGGACGGCGCCGACGGCGAGGGCGTGCCGGAGGCAGCCGCGCACCTGTGCGCACCGGACCTGCCGCGCTACGAGATCTCCGCGCCCGTCGCCGAGACGGTCGACGGCCTCCTCGGCACCCACCCCCGCGTCCACGAGGGCCGACTGACCGTACGCATCGACGAACTCCCCTACCGGGCAAGGGTGTTCAGGGAAGAGCGAGTACCGGCCTTCCGGGCCTTCCAACGACGGCGCGCGGACGTCCTGACCGCCGAGCGGGCCCGGCTGCGCCTGGACGACCACCGCCCCCGCCCGCTCGCCGGCTTCGTCCGCAACCAGCTCATCGACCAGGTCTATCTGCCGCTGGTCGGCGACAACCTGGCCAAGCAACTCGGCACGCTCGACACCACCGGCCCTGCCGACCGCAGCGGCCTGCTGCTGCTCCTCTCCCCGCCCGGCTACGGCAAGACCACCCTCCTGGAATACGTCGCCGACCGCCTCGGCCTGCTCATGGTCCGCGTCGACGGCCCCGCGCTCGGTACCGGCACCACCTCGCTGGACCCCGACCGCGCCCCCGACGCGGCCGCCCGCCGCGAGGTCGAGAAGATCGTTTTCGCGTTGGAGGCGGCCAGCAACGTCCTTCTGCACGTGGACGACATCCAGCACGTCTCGGCCGAACTGCTCCAGAAGTTCATCCCGCTGTGCGACGCGCAGCGCCGTGTCGAGGCCGTCAGCGACGGCGTGGCCCGCAGCTTCGACCTGCGCGGACGCCGTTTCGCTGTCTGCCTCGCGGGAAACCCCCACACCGCGAACGGGCAGCGCTTCCAGATCCCCGACATGCTCGCCAACCGCGCCGATGTCTGGAACCTCGGCGAGGTGCTCACCGGCCACCAGGACCTGTTCGCCCTCTCCTTCCTGGAGAACGCTCTCGCCGCCAACCCGGTACTGGCCCCCCTCGCCGGAACCGACCCGGCCGACCTCGCCCTGCTGGCCGCCCTCGCCGACGGCGACCCGGGCGCACAGGCCGACCAGCTCACCCACCCCGTACTGGACCTGGACCGGGTGCTGGCCACGCTCACCCGGCTGCGCCGCGTCCAGCGGACCGTGCTGGCCGTCAACAGCGCCTACATCGCCTCCGCCGCCCAGGAGGACACCACCCGCCTCGAACCGCCGTTCCTGCTCCAGGGCTCCTACCGCACCATGGTCCAGCTCGCCGCCCGGATCGACCCCGTCCAGAGCGACACCGAGGTGGAGGCCCTGCTCGACGACCACTACCTCGCCGAGGCCCGCACCCTGGGCAGCGCCGCCGAGGCCAACCTCCTCAAACTCGCCCGGCTCCGCGGCCGTTCCACCCCCGAACAGACAACCCGCTGGCACGAACTGTGCGCCGCCTACCCCTCCGCTTCCTACCCCTCCGCTTCCTACCCCTCCGCTTCCTACCCGTCCGCAGACTGATCCGGCCACCCCAGCAGCCGCGCACCGAACACCGCCGTCTCCAGGGTGTAGCGCTGCAGCGCGTCGTCCGGATCCAGTCCCGTGAGCCGGACGATGTGCGCGATGCGGTACGCCAAGGCACGCACACTCACCCCGAGCCGCCGCGCCGCCTCCGCCGCGACATAGCGCGACTCCGCGTAGGCGGTCAGGGTCTCCAGCAGCAGCCGCGCCCCGCCGCGCGCCTTCCGCAACGGGCCCAGCACCCCCCGCACCAGCTCCTCCAGGGCCTCCCGGTCCCGCAGCAGCACCGGCAGGACCAGCAGGTCGGCCGCGTTCAGCAACTGCCCGTCCAGCCCCAGCTGGGCCGCCTGCTCCAACGCGTTCCGCGCCTCCTCGTAGGAGTGCACGACACCGCCGGGCCCGCTGTGCGGCCGGCCCACGACGACCCGCCGTCCCTGCGTCAGCTCCGCGAACGCCTTGACCGCCGCGGCCTGGCCGGGGCCGGCGGGCACGATGCACACCAGCCGCCCGTGCTTGACCGCCAGCAGCACCTCCTCCTCACCGAAGCGGCCGAGCAACTGCCGCTCCAGCGCCCGCACCTGGGGATCCTCCAGGTCGTATCCGTCGCCCTCGGCGACCGCGACCACATGCGCACACGCCAGATTGAGCCCGAACCGCTCGGCATGCTCGGCCAGCCGCCCCAGATCACTGCGGCTGCTCAGCAGATCCGCCACGAACTCCCGCCGCCCGGCCTCCTCCCGGCGCAGCCGCTCCCGGTAGGCCCGCCCGTGCCCAGCGGCGAGCGCGGCCATCGCGGCCCGCAGCGCGGCCATCGAAGCGGCGTCCACCGGCTGCCCCTCCCAGACCCTGCCGGTAGCGGCCAGCCGCTCGTCCACCAGCTCGGCAAGCCCCCGCCCCTCCTCGGCAGCCCGGTCGCCGTACTCGCGCAGCGCCTCCAACTCCGCACGCCGCAACCGCCGCCCGCTCCTGGCCACATCCTCCAGCAATAGCCCCCACGAACCGTCCCCGGCCGCAGCGGACACCCCCGAAGCCGCTCTGCCCGTAGCCAACTCCCTCGTCCTCCCCCGCACACCACGACAGCGACCTGCCAGCGTACGCCGCACCGCTGACACACAACACCTGAGGTGGCCTTTCCACTTGCGGCAACACCCACCCACCGACCCCCCCGCCCCCCGAGCGTCAGCCTGCGCGAACGGTGACCTACGACGAGCTCACACCACCGGAACGCGGGGCACCCGTGGGAAACCCCCACGGGTACCCCGGTCGACTCCACTGCTACTTCGACTCCGAGCCCGACCGCCTTGCACTGGGGTGCGGTGGTCTGGGGGGTACGCCCCCGGATGCCCAGGACGGGCGGGAGAGAAGATGCGACGCTGGAGTGAGGGACCGAGCGTCGCCAAGCGGCCTTACCGCGTGGATCCGATCCGGTCTGCCGGGACCAGGACCGCGCGGCCAACCCGGAAGGCAGGTGCGTCCCATGCGCACGTCGACCCGTATCGCCGGTGTTCTCACCGGCCTGACCCTCACCCTCGGTGGTGCGGTACTCGCCGCTCCCGCGGTCCGGGCGGACATCCCCGCCTGCACAAAGATGGCCGAACTGGCCGGTGCCACGGCTTCCGACTCCGTCACAGCGGCCTGCGGCCGTGGCGTGGTCGGAGACCTGCAGAGTTGTGTGACCGGACTGACCGGGGCCGGAGTGGCGGGCGGCGCCGCGACCGGTGCCTGCCGGGCGGCGGCCCACGAACCGCGTTAGAGCACCGCGTGCGGCAGCAGCCGACGCGGCCCCGGTGGGCAGTCTCGACGCCGATGCGACCGGTCGAGGTCGGTCCTCGCCTCGCGGGCCTCACGCGAAGCGCCCATGCTGAGTAAGAGGGCGCCGTCGTCCTGAGACTTGTCCTTCCCGAAGGCCGAACGAAGGCGCCTGAGAGGAGGAGGAAGTCATGCGCATGCGAAGAATCCTGGGCCTCGCCCTGGCCGCGGCGACCCTTGCCGGCGCGAGCGCCGCCGGCGCTGTCAGCGCCGGGGCCGCCTCGTCTCCGAACATCTCCAGAGACGACTGCACGGCCGCCGGCGGACAGATCGTTTCACGCCCCTACGCCGGCGAGACCTGTGAGCTGCCTGACGGGACCAGGCAGGCGATCACCTGACCGGCCGGCGCACGGCTGGACAACCAGTCGGTCCGCGCCGTCCTGAAATCGTTCGCGTTTCCAGCTGTACTGATCCGGATTTCCCAGCTGCATTGACCACGGGCGTTGTTGACACTCGGCAGGTCCTGAACGGGCGCAGAAGAACGAGCAGTCCCGCCGCGACCAAGGAGCCGACCGGCACGGTGCACCCGCCGGTCGGCTCCGCCGTGCTCCTCGACGACCCCGGGGACGACTCCGTCGTTCGGCCCATCAAGGGCACCGGCCGCAACGCCGAAAAGGACCAGGCGGAGTCGCCCCACCCTCGCGTTCCGGTACGCCTCCGCTGCCCAGGCCGCCCTGATGCCCGGCCGACAGGCCCGGAGGAAATCCCGCATGCGCGTCTTCCTGCCCCTGACCGCCGTCACCACCGCCGCGCTCCTGCTCGTCACGGCCACCGGCGCGACTCCCGCCGCAGCAGACCGGAACCCCGACGGCACACGCTTGGTCAATGTGTCCCACGGCGACCCGTACGCGAAGTGCACCGTCGGCGCGAGGTCCCCCGACAGCATCGTCTACCCGGCCACCGAGGTCGAGCCGTACCTGTCCGTCGATCCGCGCGACCCCCAGCGCGTGGTCACCGTGTTCCAGCAGGACCGCTGGAACGACGGCGGCGCCCGTGGCCTGGCGGCCGGCTGGACCACGGACGGCCGCACCTTCCACCAGAGCACGCTGCCGTTCAGCCTGTGCGCCCCCGGCGGCGCGGACTACGAACGGGCCACCGACCCCTGGGTGAGCACCGGACCGGACGGCACCGTCTACGCGAGCGGGGAGGGCGTCGACTTCACGAAGAGCACGCGCACCGCCCTCCTGGCAGTCACCTCCCGCGACGGCGGCCGCACTTGGCGGAACCTCACCACCACGCACGTGGACGAGCAGCCGTTCTTCAACGACAAGCCCTCACTCACCGCCGACCCGGTCCGCAAGGGCACCGCCTACCAGGTCTGGAACCGCCTCGACAACGACCCATCCGGCCCCAGCTCCCTCGACGGTCCCGGCTACATCTCCCTCACCCGCGACGGCGGCCGCACCTGGAGCAGGGCCCGGCCGTTCGTCGACACCAGCAGCGTGCCCGACACCCAGACCATCGGCCATCTGATCGTCGTCGACCGGCGCACCGGCACCCTGTACGACTTCTTCGACCGGATCACCTACTCCGACGACCTGAGCACCGTCGTCGAAGCCCGCTACGAGGTGGTCACCTCGACCGACGCCGGAGAGACCTGGAGCGCCCCGGTCATCGTGGCCCGGGACACGTCCGTACCGGAGGTCGACCCGAACGACCCCACCAAACTGCTGCGCGACGGGACCACTCTGCCGAGCCCGGCCGTCGACCCCGAGACAGGCACGCTGTACATGGCCTACGAGGGCTCGGACTTCTCCGGTGGAAAGTTCGACTCCGTCCAGCTTGTGCGGTCCACCGACGGCGGACGCACCTGGGGGACCCCGGAGCTGATCAGCCCCAAGGGCGTTCCGGCCTTCTCACCGTCGATCGCGGTCGCCGAGCGGGGCACGGTCGCGCTCACCTACTACGACCTGCGCTTCCTCAGGCCCGGCAACACCACCACCCTGCCCACCGCCTACCAACTGGCCACGCTGCAGCACGGAAACCCGAAGCTCCGGACCGAACGACGGATCTCGCGGGTCTTCGACTGGCTGCAGGCGCCGTTCTCCGGGGGCTACTTCCTCGGCGACTACCAAGGCCTGGCGGCGGACGGCAAGGAAGTACGGGCGGTACTCACCGAGACGCACTCCGGCACACCACAGAACCGTACGGACGTGTACACCAGCAGTCTCCGCATCCCCTGACCGACACGAACGCCGTCGTACGGCACTGGCCTGCCGTCCGCCGGGAACTCGTACATCGTCCGGACCCACAGCTCGCGCGGGAGCGCCCCGCGGCGCGTGGCTGCGGGGCGCCTTGTGGGGTTCAGTCGACCGTCTCCCCGTCGTGCGTACCGCCCTTGCAGAGGTTGCCCGGCTCATTGATCGCGGGAATTCCGCCGCCCTGCCTGCACTGAGAAGGGGTGACGGAGGATGGGGCACCCTGTGCGGTGGCGGCGCCTGTGAGGCCGAGTCCGGCGAGGGCTGCCGTGGCGATGACGGCCGCGAGGATTCGTCGAATGCGCATGTGGTTCGCCTTTCACGGATTGCCTCGGTTGGGGCACTAGCCAGCTTGATCTTCACCCATGTGGGTGGCACGTCATATTGGGCCATTCGGGTGACAGTGCTGTTGGTGCGCATCGCACTCCTGGTCGGCCACAGCAGCCAGGCCACCACAGAAGCGGTCTACCGGAAGCAGCTCCGGCCCGTGATCACTGAGGGGGCCGAAGCCATGGACGACGACATCTTCGCCGAAGATCAGGAAGGGGAGCAGGCGGCCGCCTCGGAAGAGAGCAGCGCGGGAGCCTGATCCAATTCGTCTGGCCCCCTGTTTGGCTCCCCGGGCACGACAGAGGCCAGGGAGCAAATTTACTCCCTGGCCTCTGACCAGCGTCGGGGTGGCGGGATTTGAACCCACGACCTCTTCGTCCCGAATGAGGTTCGGGTGCTGATCTTGCCAGCGCGGTTGGTGTTTTACCTGATCAGGGCGTTGGGCTGTCGCGGTCTCGGGCGGTCTTGAAGGGGCTCGGGGAGCGGGTCGGCTCCCAGATGGCTCCCGAGGAGCCACTCGTCCGGACCCTGCCACTGACGTTCTCTATGTACTCGGCGAGGCGCTCGGGGATCATGTCCACGAGACTGAGACTGACCGGCATGGCTGCTGTCATCGTCCCGGCGGAGGCGTCGGCCACGCGGTCCCCTTGACTGCCGCGTCGAGGAGGTCGCCGAGCCGATGCCAGGCGCCCGGGCCGGCGTGCGACATGGGACTCGCCGCGAACCGCTCCCACGCCGCGTCACGGTCTCCGAGCGCCTCGGTGACGTAGGCGGCGACTGCGGGATGAGTGGTGTTGTAGTGCGGGCCGCGGGCCTTCAGCGCTGACCAGGCAGGCAGCAGTCGGAGCAACTCCGCAGGGCACTCGGGCCGGACCAGCAGGATCTCGGCCCAGCTTCCACGTAGGTCGGGTCCGCCGCCCAGGCGCCTGCGTAGGTGCAGAGTCAGGTCAAGCAGTGCCTGCTGCGGGGCGGAGTGGCGGGCCAGCACGTCGTCGAAGGTGAGGGACTTCCGGTAGGAGCGGGCGGCAAAGGAGAGCAGGGCCTCCTCGACGAGCGTGTCGTTGCCCCTGTGCCGGTCCAGGTAGGCGACAAGAACGTCCTCGTCGGCGTCGGCCAGCTTCTTGAAACCGATGCCCTGCGGGTCGCCGAGGGAGGCCGTGCGCCGGCCCGGCAAGGCGGGGACGGGATCGGTGACGAGCGGGATGATGGTGGCGATCAGTTCCTTGGCCCGTCGGTTCTCCTCCCACGCGGAATGGCCGGAGGAAGAGTAGCCGTGCGCATCGGACCGGGCGGACAGGGCCCGGCGGGTGTCCCGCACCACGAGACGTGCTTTCTGCCGCGCCTCGTCCGGGACTTCGGGGAGATGTACGAGGAGTGCGTGCAACCAGCCGAGATCACGCACGGCCGGATAGCGAGAATCGGGGTCAGGCTCCCAGAGGCTCAAGGCGGTAAGGGAGATGGTCGCGAACCGGGTGCCGAGGGCGGCGACGAGTTCTTCGGACGCCAGCCATTCCCGGGGCCGTCCGAGACGCCGGGCCTCGCCGGGATTGAGGAGGAACCGCCAGGTTTGCCTGCCTGCACGTTCCACCCAGGCTACAGCGGAGCGGCAGGCCATGGTCTGGAGGTACCCGGACTGCATCTCCCCGTCGAGGAATCGCTCCACGTAGTCCCGCTCTTCCTGGGACGCAGCCGCCAGCTCCTCGGCGTAGCGCTCCCGTGCCTGCGCGGGCGTCAGACCGTCCCGGCAGGACCGGGAGATCCGGGTGAGGAGGACCGCTCGACCGAAGTACTCCAGGTCGTGTGCGGCGACTTCCTCCAACAAGGCCGGTTCGACGTGCCACGGCAAGGAGCCCAGCAGATGCTCGCGCACCACGCGATCGGCGGCGGGGTGGTGCGCGGACCAGGCCAGTAGGCGGCGGTGATGCCCGGTCTGCGTCCGGAGGACGCCGGACCACATGCTGTCCCATGCGTCGGATGCGGCACGGTGGCGCTCCATCCACGCCTCGACGTCCTCTTCGCCGTCATGCTTGTCCGGTCTGGACGGGAGGCAGTCGAGGGCTGCGACGAACACGTCCTCGTGCAGGCCGTGTTCACCGAGTACGAGCTGGGCGGGCGTCGGAGCCGTCAGCAGCTCGGGGGTGATGGACAGGCCAGTTGCCGAGCGGCGGTGGAGCTCAGCAACGACGGCGCGGATGAGCGCTGCCCCACCCTCTCTCCGGCCAAGCACACCGAGTCGCGCGTCAGTGCACTCCCGCAGATACCGCACCCTGTATGCGTCCGGGCAGGCGGGGTGCGACAGGGCGACGCGGGTCAACTCCATGCGGTCGGTCGTCATGTACGGCTGCGGTTCGCGATTCGGATCGCTCTCCATGGCCGTGGTCAACAGCCACTCGGGCGCCGACTGCGCGAGCGGTCCAGTGAGCAGGGCCATGATCAGGCCATCCCGGTCCGTGCCCTGGGGTGCCGTGCGTATCGCCTCGACAGCCATGCGCGTAGGCGGGGAGTCGTCGGATGCCTGTGCGATGACCGTACGCAGGAAATCGAAAGGGAGAGACGTACGTGATTCCGCCGCGGTCATCGGACTCCAATCTCCAACACCGCGCCTCTGGCCTCTGATCGGACCCACCCGGGCACGGTGGTATAGCAGGTGTGGGCGTCAATCATGCCGAAAGGGACTGACAACGCAGTCGGTTGCGGACATACGAGTCTGGAGGGGGCTCGCGGAGCAGGTTGGCTCCCGGAGTTCGGCACGGCATCGACGTCTCTACGCCTGGTGTGACAGGTCGGCCACCAAGAGGTCGAGGGTCGCCTCCTCATGGAGCGCGACGCCGAGGGCGGTCATGGCAGGAGCGAGATCCGGGTCCCAGTCGGCGTTGACCGGCTCGCCGTCAAGCGCCAGTTGAGGGATGCCCTCGGCCTGACTGCGAGCGGCCAGGTGCTCGTAGTCCGCGGTGGCCATGCGCCACGGCAAGGCTTCGTAGCGGCGGATGACCCGGTTGGCCAGAGCGATCCCGGGCCAGTCGAAGTCGCCGTGGTAGGCGAAGCGGCAGCCCGTGGCGGCGAGGGCGTCGAGAAGTGTGAAGACCACCGTGGCGGCGCTCCCGGACGTGCACACGAGGGGCTGGACGCAGGCCGCGTCCGCCGCGGCTTCCACCACGCGCGGATTCTCGCAGATGTGGATGAACGTTCCGGCGAGGAGTCGCAGCCGCAGGGAGTGCAGGTCGCGCGGTGTGAGGTGGGCTTCGGCGTGATGCTCGGCCCGCTCCCGTAGAGCACGCTCCCGCCAGCCCTCGCCGGCGGGTCGCAGCCCGTAGGTCAGCACCGTGCTGGAGACCTCGTCCGGTGTGACGGACACCAGCCGCCACAGAGCGCGTCGACCGGCCGCGTCGTCGGGGAACTCGGCGCCATGGGCGAGGGCGACACCGCGTTGGACGAGGCGTGCGAGCCAGGTGCCGTCGTCCAGGCCGTGCGCGGAGCCGGTCGCCATGGCGGCGAGTTCTCCTCGGCCGAGTGCGCCGCCCCGCTCGGGTCCGAGGAGGGTGGTGAGGACTTGGACCGCCTGCTGGAGTGTCCATATCGCCGCTTCGGGCGTCACTCCTCTCGGAACGCCGGCACGGCGCAACAGGTCGTACCACTGCCGGGGCCATTCCTGGTCGGCGAGCGGGGAGGCGTCCAGTGACGAAGTGAGGGACGACCACACCTCCTCCCGCCGTGCCGTCGCATCCGCGCGGGCGGCACGGCGGTCGGTGAGGGGCGGGCCGAGTTCCTCCAGGGTCTGCCTGAGCCCGAGTCCTGCCGCCGAGGCGCGTAGCCGTGCGTCGAGCATGTCGAGCCGTACGGTCGCGGAGGTGCCTGTGAGGGGTTTGCCCATCAGGAGAGACAGGTCGTTGCGTTCCTGGGCATTCATCGCAGTCAGCCGGAGCGAACCCGTGGCCTGTACGCCGTTGCTCTCCAGGCGTTTGCGGACCCCCTCCCAGAGCCGGGTGAGGCCAGGTCCCGTCAGCCAGTCGCGCGTTGCGGAGGGCAGCCTGCTCATACGGACACCAGACGCCGGTGCCGACCGTTCCAGGTGTAGTGCAGGGTGGCCACCCCGCGCACATGGGGATCACGGAGGCACTCGTAGATGTGCAGGGACGGAACCTCGGGCCAGTTGCCCATGAGCCGCTCGCTGGTGAGGACGAAGTCGAGATCGAGGTCGACGAGAATACGGCCCAGCCGCCCATGGGTGGGTTCGTCGACCTTCGCGAAGGCGTCGTCCAGGAGGATCAGCCGCGGCGCGTGCGGCGCCGACTCGGCGAGGCTGGTGAAGTGGGCGGCAGCCGCGGCAAAGAGCACGAGGTAGGAGAGCACCCGCTGCTCGCCCTGGCTGAGCCCGGTCCGGCCGGTCAGTCTCCGACGGCGGTTCGGAGCCGCGTCCTCGACCACGAAGGTGTGGAAACGGAACCAGTCGCGGTAGTCCAGCGCGGTCCGCAGATGGGCGGCGTAACCGGCAGACGGGTCGGCGCGCCTGGCGTCCTCGATCCGGCGTTGCAGCACCTCGCGCAGCTGCTCGGTCTGCTCGCGCGTCCTGAGACTCGACGGGCTGCGCAGCAGCTCGACGGCCGCGCGCACGTCCGCGTCCACGTCCTCGTCCAGCTTCCACAGCAGCTCGACGCCGAGACCGTGGGATGTGCGTACGGTCCGCAGAGTGTCGTTGAGAGCCGCGACCAGGTTCGCTGCGGTAATGACCTGTGCCGAGAGGTGGTCGCCGAGTTCACCGGTCAGGAACCGCTGGAACACCTCACGCTCGCGCTCGGTGAGCCGGCCCCGGGCCTCCGCGGCCTGGACCGCGATCCGCTCGCCCACGGCCGCGACGTCATGGGACCCGTGGTCGTCGACCAGGCGGCACACCTTGATCCCGTCGCGTTCCTCCAGCTGCGCGTCGAACCCGCCGGCCAGTTGGTCGCGCAGCTCGGTGTGCCGGTTGAGCAGGGTGCTGTCCGACACTTCGCCCTTCGGGCGGCCGAGAGCCTGTTCCACGGCGTCGGCGAGTGCCCGCAGTGCTCGCAGACGGCTGCGGACGTCCGTGCCGGGATCGTCCGACACGTACTCGGGCAGCGCGGACCGGTCAAGGCCGGCGCCAAGCACCACCTCGGGCCGGCCGAGAGCACCGCGAAGAGCGCTGCCGGTGTCGATGACCGCCGTCTCCTGGTCCGCCAGGTTCCCGCGCAGGCGCTTCTCGTCTTCTTCCGCGCGCACGCGCAGGTCGTGCAGTTCGTCGCGGGCTCGCCCAGCCGCGGGGAGGGCCTGGACGGCGTTCGCGATGCGCTGCTTGGCCTCCTGCTCGCGGGTGAGGATCTCCTCCTCGGACGACCCGATGGCCTCCTCGCGGGTGCGCAGGTCCTGCTCAGCGGTGCGCAGTGCGGCCAGGTGGAGCCGGTAAGCCTCGTCCGCGGCCAGGCGATCCTCTCGGGCGCGTCCGTATCGTTCGGCATCGGCCTGGTTCGCGCCGAGCCGCTCGCCCGTGCCGCCGACGGCCCTGCGTAGATGCCCGACACCGCTGAGCAAGGCGGCCAGTGCGGTGCGTGCGCGGTCGAGGGCGGCGGGGTCGCCGGGCAGATCGTGGGCGGTTGCCATGGCATCCGCCTCGGCACGCGCCGATACCGCGAGAGCGCGGGCTTCCTCGGCCATTCGTGCCGCGCGGGTCGCCTTGGCGGTCAGGTCACGCAGTGCCCTCTCCGCTGATTCGGTCCTGCTCCATGCATCCGCGAGACTCCGTGCCCTGGGGAAGTCCCGTTCCGCGAGCG
This sequence comes from Streptomyces sp. NPDC054770, assembly GCF_053611985.1. NCBI lineage: Bacteria > Bacillati > Actinomycetota > Actinomycetes > Kitasatosporales > Streptomycetaceae > Streptomyces > Streptomyces sp. NPDC054770. The sequence continues at coordinate 45,325 of NZ_JBSHBL010000001.1, read as the reverse complement.
TGAGAGCCCGACGCATGGCATCGGCTACGGCGAGCTCCTCGCGGACGCCGGCCAGCCGCTCTTCCGTCTGCGTGATCCGCTCCTCCAGCTCGGCGAGGATCCGCCGCCGGGTCTCGGCGCGTACAGCAGCCCCCACGTACTCGGTGTCGCCCTTGTCATGACGGCCGCTGAGCACGCCCAGACGCCAACTGCCGTCGTAGAAAACTGCGTTGTGAGCGGAGGTCTCCTGTGCCGGTGCGAGTGCGATGGCGGCCAGTAGACGCCGCACCTGCTCGGACGTGACGCCGCAACCCGGTTCAGGGGCCGGGCGCAGGGCCGTGGCAAGAGCCGGTCCGTCCGACTGTACGGGAGCGGGCCGGAGCAGAGTGTCCCGGGTGCGAGGATCGAGAAGGACGTCGTCCGCGCCCACCCACGCGTCCAGGATCCCACTGGCCTCCAGGGCTCCTTCCAGACCGGCTCGGTCGGCCGGAGCGAGATCGTCCGCGAAGTCCACGAGCCGGTAGAAAGGTGCTCCACTGCCCGGCGTCCTCGCGGCGACGCGATGGTGCGGGGCCGCTGGCTCAGGATCGGCACGTTGCTCCCAGTCCCGCTTCTTCTCCGCCAGGCGGTCGAGTTCCTCGCCGAGCCGGCTGACGTCGAGCGCCAGGGCGTCCCGGCGCCCGGTGAGTTCCTCGCCGTACGGCTCCAATGCGGCCTGAGCGGTCTGCCGCGCCTGGCTGTCGATGTCGGGTGGCAGCGTGCGGTCCGCGAACGGCGCGTCGGCGGAGGTCTCACAGCCGACGGAGGCACGGACGGCGTCCAGAGGCGGGCAGTCGGGACCCAGCGCAGTCCGCGCGTGCGCCACCCACTCGGCGACACGGTCCGCATAGGCGCGGCTCTCCTCGACGACCTTCTGGCGGCTGACGTCGAGACGGCCGGCGGCCTCTTCCGTCTCGCCCTCCAGCCGTTCCCGCTCGGCATCGGCCTGAGCCGCCCCCACCCGGGTCTCGTCCGCCCGCGAGATGAGACGGGTCACCTCCTGAACCATCCTGGCCCGGTTTCTCACGACCGCCTCGGCGTCCTCCAGCTGGCTCTGCCAGGACCGTAGCCCTTCCTGCGCCGTGGCCGTGTCCACGCGGGCCACCGACTGATGACGTACGGTGCGCGTCTCCCCGTCCGGAGTCGTCAGCTCTGTCTCGGTGGCCTGGGCAAGAACCGTGCGCGGCAGCGCCACCGCCTCGCCGAGATGGCCAGTAGGAAGCCCGGCCTTCTCCGCCAGCGTCAGCAGTTCCCGGTGCTCGGTCCCCAGCTCAGCCAGGCGGCTTCCGAGGTGTTCGACACCATCGGCCAGCCGCTCAGCCGTGCTCTCCTCCGCGTCGTGTGCGTTGTGCAGGGTGGTGAAAGCGGCCACGGCGGCGGTGTGCAGCGCCTCCACCGTGCTGCGGCGTTCCGACAGTTCGCGCAGGCTGCGGTAGGCGTGACTGGCGTGCAGGGCGGCCAGGTCGGTCCGGGCGGCCTGTTCCTCCTCGCGGAGGGTCTCCAGCCGGCCCTCCGTCTCCTCCTCCTGCGTCCTCAGGTCACTCGTCCGCTGCGCGGCGTCTCCGGCCGCCCGGCGTCGCTGTGCGAGGACGCCCAGCTCATGGCTCACTCTCTGCGCCGAGGTGCGCAGGACTCCGGCCAGGTAGCCGCGGTAACTGGTGAGGAACGTGCGCAAGGCAGCGTCGGTGCGTTCCAGGCGGCCCAGCTCGTCCCGTACGGCGTCGAGGTCGTGGAGATTGCGTGCCACCTTCTCGACCACGTCCTCGTCGAGCCCCGGCAGGGTCTCGCTGAGCAGGGAGGCCAGACCCCCGTGTTCGATGCGGTCCCCGACCGTCGGACGCCGCAGCCGGTGGAGGAGCTGGGTGAGGTTGCGGTAGCGCGTCGCGTCGGTGATGCCGAACAGTTCCCGGGCCACATGGGAGCGGTGCAGGACCGCACGGTCGGTCGCGTTGTCGGAGCCGACGATCTCCTTGAGCCGATCGACCGGCAGCGGCTTGCCCGCCTCGACAAGGTGCAGGTCCTCACCGATCCGCAGCGGGGTGACGAAGAACGTCGGCAGCGCCCTCTGCGTCGACTTCGAGGCACGGATTGCGGCACCGAGCGTCAGGTGGCGGTGACCGCCGTCGTCGGCCGTGCCCCGGAACTCCACCCACAGATACCCGAGACGGTTGGTCTGCTCGAAGCCGTCCAGCATCAGCCAGGCGAGCGTGGTGCGGCCGGTACCTGTCGCGTCCAGTGCCCGGGAGTCACCGTCCAGAAGATACGGGAGCAGCATCTCCAGGGCCTTGGACTTGCCCGCGCCGTTCTTGCCGCGCAGCAGCAGCCGTCCGTCGCCGAAGGAGAACTCCTGCTCGTCGTACTGCCAGACGTTCTGGATGCCCGCCCGGTGCAGCCGGAAGCGGGCGCCGGTGCTCGTCGCGGGGCCGGAACGCGGCAGCGGAACAAGGCCACGCGCGTCGGTGGTCATAGCGGCAACTCCTCTTGAACGTCGGTGCCTCTGCCGGCCGCACCGGGCGGGCGCACGGTGACGTGGGTGGCGTAACGGGCCGCTGCGGCCAGCAGCACCCAGCCGTCGCCGCCGGGCCGTGCGCCATGGACATCGGTCACCGTGCGTCCTTCCGGCGCCTCTTCGACGTATCCCTCCGGCAGTCCTTCTCCCTCGGCGCGCAGCCGCCCGGCGCGGACCATCAGCCGCATGCGGACCAGCAGGTCCAGTACGGCCTCTCGCAGGGAGGGAAGGTCCTCCAGATAGCCGCGTTGCCAGTTGCTGCGCTGCCCGTAATCGGCGATCAGCCCGGCCAGCACCTCATCCACCAAGCCGTCCGGGACAGCCACCCCGATGACGAGCGTCCCGCCGGTCGCCGGATGCCCCGGCGCCTGCGGCCGAAGCCGTTCCACGAGCCGTTCCGCCAGCAGCAGCGCGGCCTGTGCGACGGTCCCGGTGCCCGGCAGGTGCAGATCAGTCAGCTCCTCCTCGGGGTCCACAAGCGCGACCCCCTCGGCACGGATCTCCATCTCCAGACCCAGAAGTTCGGAGAAAGCCTGGGCTTCCCGGCGCTGGCGGGTGCGCAGCCAGTCGCGCTCTGCGTCGGTCAGCTCGTCGAGGTGGACGACGGGTGTCTCGACCAGCATCCGACGCACATAGGTGCGAGGTCCGCCGAACCCCGGGTCCGCTGCCCGCCGGACCAGGTCGGCGCCGTCCCGGGCCTGCGCGAGGGGGCCGGCGACGGCCACGCGGGCCAGCTCCCGATCCACCGTGATCAGGGCTTCTCCCCCCGCCTCCTGCGCAATCACGGCCACATGGCCCTCGGTCTCGATGAGCACGCCCCAGTCGACCAACTGGCGCAGAGCCGCGACCAGGGTCCGCTTCCCGGCCACCCGGCCCGTCTCCTCCAGCTCGATCCCCGCGTCGGCCGCGGCGGCCCTGATGTCGGCGACCAGGTGCGACAGCAGCATCTGCTCGGGCGCGGTCACCAGCACGGACAGGGCCAGCGCGAGGCAGGCGTACGTGTGTGGGGTGAAGGGGGTGCCGGTGGAGCGTTCCAGCCGGTGTCCCGTGCCCGCCCCCAGCCCTGCCTTGAACAGCCGGGCGTAGGAGCTGTCGACCAGCAGGCGGTAGCCGAGCACCTGCTGGAACCGTTTGCCCAGCCAGTCGGCGTGCCTTCGGATCAGCGGGAAGAGGTCGGCATGGGGACCGTCCGACGCGATCAGGGGGTGGGCGAGCAGAAGCCGGGCGGCGGTGCGGCGCTCGGCGGCCAAGGCCACGTCGTGAGTCGAGGGAAGGGTCATGACACACTCGCCTCCGCTTCGCCGTCTGCCGCGGCGGAGATGCGACCGATGTCCAGCTCCAGGTCGTCCAGCAGCAGGTCGCCGTCGGCCGAGTACAGCACCGTCCGCGTGCCCGCCGTCCGGCGCACGGTGAGCCGGATACGCAATTCGGCGTCTTCACTGCTCGCCGAGTCGAGGTCGAACCCTGCCGTCCTCTCCCCGCCTGTGCTGACATGCCTGCTGAGCTGAGCGTTTCCGAGTGCCGTGGCCAGCAACTCCAGAAGCAGCCCGAGCGCCGCCGACGTGAGGCGTACCTCGGCGAAACGGCCGGACGCGCTACGCAGTTCGTCCGCGGCCGCTGTCCTGGCCGCTGCCCGCTGACGGGCGGCCTCACGCAGCAGCTGCTTCTGCGCGGAGTGGTCCTCCACCGCGGAGGCCCGGCCCCGCTGGGCGCGGCTGCCCCTCTCACGCAGGGCCACCGGCACTTCGACCACCGGACCGGTCCACCAGCTCGTGTAGGCGGGCACCACCTCGTCGGTGGCCGGAGGTATGCCCAGATGGCGGGCGCCGTACAGTCCGAAGGCGGCGACGGCGATGTCGTGTGCGTCCTGCGGCGCCGCTTCGTCGAACCAGCGGGCCAGTCGCAGCAGATCCTTGCGCCGGGACATCTCCCCGGTGGCCGACCGCAGCATCCGCTTGGCGTTGGCGAGCAGCGACTGCAACGCGCGCAGGGTGGCGTCCCGCAGCTGGTCGACCTGGCTGCCCTGGCCGTCGGTGTTGCTGAACCAGCCGCGCAGGCCCTCCCAGTCCGCGAGCTCGCGGCCCCGGCTGCGCTGGACCCGGACTTCCAGGCGGCTTTCGCCCTGCGCCGAGAGCCCGGCGAGCCCTTGGGTGTGGGCGTCCAGCCGGTCCAGCAGAGCTGGGATGTGTGGCCCCAGGGTGTCCAGCGCCGCCGAGATCCGGGGCGCACGGAACGCCACGTCCTCCGTGATCGCCTCGACGTAGTCCAGGAGCAGTTCCTTGAAGCCCTGATATTCGGCGCTGTCCAGGTCGTAGCGAGACAGCACCTGGCCGAGGTAGGCGTAGAAGTCGCGTATGGAGTCCGCGAACTCGCTGAACTGCACGAACAGCGTGCTGATCCGCTCCAGTCCCTCCTGCGGCTCGATGCCGCCCGGCGCCGTCACGAGGTCGGCCAGCTCCCGCAGCCCGCGTTCGACCAGTGCCAGAAGTTCGTTGCTCACCTCGCGGGCGGCGTCGGCCTCGGCCAGGACCCCGTCGGCGTCCCGCTGGATGCGTTCACCCAGTTTCGACAGCTGGTAGCGCGAGCGGGAACGCTGGTACTCGCTGATGCTGGACGCGTTCACCGCGTGGCTGCTGCGCAGCAGGTTTCCCCACTGCACCAGCTGTTCCAGCCGGACCGTGAGAGTGTCGGCGTCGAGTCCTGCGGCGGAAGCACCAGCCTGGCGCAGTTTCGCCATGATGTCCGGGACGGCAAGATCCGCCAGCAGCGTTCCGCAGAAGACCCGCATGATCGCGACGTGCTCCAGACGCTCGGGCGCGCTGAGATACGTGTACGCGTTCAGTCGCCGACGCGCCTCCTCGTCGGCGTCCTGACCTGCACCGGATGCTGATGCCCCCATGCCCGTGAGGTTACGCGGCGCATACGAGCGCCGCCGGTGGGTGGCCGAAAATGCCACGGACGTGTGCCGGCCTGTGGCGATTCCCGTGGCAGCGGCCTGTGCGGCATGCGGGCGATCGGCGTCCCCGGCTCACCCTGAATGGGCCCTTCGGTTTCTGTGCTGGGTGGCCTCCAGGAGAATGGGGTACGTTCAGGCCGATATCGATGGGGGCGGAAGACGGAAGGAGGCACGCGGTGTCGTACGAACCCAAACTCGCCGCGGCTCTTTCCGGCGCGACTCTGCGCCAGCTGTCCCACTGGCGCCGGGCCTCCGGGCCCAAGGGCGCCGTGCTCGTGCCCGAGATCTCCAGCGAGAGGCCGATCCTCTACTCGTTCCGCGACGTTGTCGCACTCCGCATCTGTGTGCAGCTGCGCGAAGAGGCTTCGTTGCAGAAGATCCGCCGTGCGCTGAACACGCTTCGAGAAGACCTCGGCGAGTGGGAGCACCTCTCCTCGTACAAACTCGTCGCGGGACCGGACACCATCTATCTGGCTGAACCCGACCACGCCGTAGACCTGATCAAGGGGGGCAACGTGGTCATCCACCAGATGGTGGATGTTCTCGCGCCCTTCTATAAGGACGGCCGTAGCATTCCCGCTCTGCTCACCCCCCGTGAGCACGTCGCGGTCGACGAATCGGTCCGTGGCGGAGAACCGGTCATCCAAGGCACCAGGATCCCGGCGTCAGATGTCGCCGCCCTCGTAAGAGACGGCATCCCACCGGACCAGATCGGTGAGTTCTACCCAGGCGTGACGGCTGAGGCCGCTCGGGACGCCGCCGACTTCAGCGAGTACGTCGACAGCTATGGCAGCAGCGAGCCCCGGCAGGTCGTCGCTTGAAACTGCTGCTCGACGAGAACGTGCCCCGCCCCATGGCCGAGATCGTGCGCATCCTGCTGAAGGCACATGAAGTCGTCCACGTCCACGAGCTCAAGGGCTGGACGGGCACGAAGGACATCGAGCTGTACGCCAAGGCCAAGGCCGACGGCTTCGAGGTCGTCATCACCAACGACACCAAGCAGCTCAGCCGGCCACTCGAAGTGGCGGCCATCGCGCAGTCGGGCCTGCATCGCATCGAGTACCGTCAGAACAACAAGCATGGTGGCCTGGTGGGCCTGGGCACGGCGATCGCCACTGTCTGCGCGGCCCTTCCTCACGCCCTGTCCGAACTCGAAGCAGCTGACGGCCAGCGTCTCGTCTCTCTGACGTCGATCGACCCGACCCGGCAGAAGCGCCTCCAGACCACGGACCCGGCCGTCGCCCCGCCGAAGCACTGGCCGGGGCGTGATGCGGCCTCTGAGTCCTGACGCCTCGATACACGAGGGTTCCCGGCCGGTACCCCATGGGAAGCGATGCCGGGAAAGGATCTGGCATCGCCGCCTGCGCTTCGTCTCATCAAGACTCACTGCCGAGCTCTTCCTGGAGTTCGGCGATGCGGCGTTGGGTTGCCGCCGCGTTCTTCTGCTGACGGGTCAGTTTCGCCTCGGCCGCTGCCAGTTCCCGAGCGAGCCGCGCTCGATCAGCTGCCACCCGCTCACGGATGGTCCCGTCGTCGCGGTACGCCGGCCCTACCCGCTCACTGCTCACTACGCCGCGACGCTCTCCGCACTCTGGGCAGTCGACGACGCAGGCGGAGATGCGGGTGTTCTCGCGATGCTGAATGTAAGGCACCACATGGTCGCAACGGAGAGCGAGGTCCCAAGTATCGAGATCCTTCTTGCGTTCCTCCCGCGAGGGCCAGGAAGCGAACAGCCTGGCGAGCTTCTCCATCTGCTTCGGCCCCATCGGCGGTGGCGGGCAACAGAAACAGCAGTGTGTTACCCGAGAACCGCTGACGGTCCACCGGGCGTCCCGGCAGTCGGCGTGCCGCTCGCGGAACTTCTGATCGGCTTCCTCGTATTCGCGCTTCTCCGCCTCGGACAACTTCATGAGGGGTGGCCAGCTCCCCAGCTCATCAGTCATGGGCAGTCCGCAACCGCGGCAGGGCTCACCAGCCACGTACTCCGCCCAGCTGAGGCGTGTATCTTCTCGCTCCCACTGCTCATCCCGCTCGCGGCGCCGCCGGTCATCCGCTTCGGCTTCGAGGGCCGAGCGCAGAGCACGCTTGGCGGCTCGTTGCCGCTTCTGCTCCTCCGTGAGCTTGGCCATGGGCTTCACCCTTCGCTCGCCGGGTTCCTGTGCACGACCGCGGAATCCATGCTGGCGTGGCCGCCCCGTATGCCGACTGCCCATGTGCCGGATGACAACTTGTGACCGGACTCGGATGGCAAGTGACCTTCAGGCGACTGATGTCGTCTGGTGCGGGCAGTCGGAGGTTGCTGATTTGATACGCCGTCGGCGAGCCGTCTGCAGAGGGCATGAACAACAGGGCATATGAGGCAAGGGCCAATCTCGCCAGCCCGTCACCTGCCCTGAACGGGTACTTGCGCGATACCCGTAACTCAGCGCTACGACTGGTCACGCTTCTAGGTGTAGGTGTCACGGGAAGTGATACCCCTGGCTGTTTCGGCACCTGCCTGGTCCGCGGGGGCCTGGCCGAGTCCCGCCCTACCTGGGGATCGTCCTGTCTGATGCCATGGACGAAGTGCAGGTTGGAGCACCATCGTTGGGGGCGATGTGGGGACATCCACGCGATGGAAGGGGCCGAACGGCGATCCGTGGAGCTCCGCTGGGAGGCGGCTGGCGCGCTGGCGGGATGACTCGCGCAACGCGGATCAGCGGCTGGAGGAGATTGCGGCGGACCACCTTAGCGCCCTGCACGAGACGCTCCGTGCCGATCGATCGGCCTTCGGGTTGTACGACACGGCCTGTGCGGCCGGTGAACGGCTCGCCGGGGCTCTGGGATCGCTGGCCATAGAGGGCGCAGAGTCGGAGGACGCGCTCGTCGCGCGTCTCGTCTCGGAGGTCGGCGGAGACGGCGGCACACTCGCCGACGCCGCGGTGCGCAGAGGTGTGGCCGCGGCAGTGCGGGATGTCCGGGACAGGCATCCCGAGTTGGACGAGGTCATAGGCGGAGGTGCTGCGGGCGGCGGCTTCGCATGGGACATCCTGTGCGACCTTTACCAGGTGTTCTTCGCCGACATGGTGGGGGAGTTCCTCCAGTCCGTTGTCGCTGAGCACATCAAGCTGGCCGTGCCGGTGCTCATCGCGACGGATCCGGAAGGCAGGATCGCCGACTGGGTCGCGGAGAAGGTGGTGGACCTGGTGCCGAATCCCTGTGAAGAGTCAGCCGAAGCGATGGATCTCGCAGAGGCCGTGGATACCGCACAGTCTGTGGTGGGCGCCGTGCAGGATCCGTTGTCTGCACTGCCCAAGATCGCCGAGTCGCTGGTACCACGGGCGGTCGGAAAGGTACTGGGCCTCATCACTGAGGAGATCACTGGAGAAGAGGGAGCTGCGGCGTGACCGGTTCCGACCATTTCCTGTGGTGGCGCGGCTCCCGAAGGGACCGGCCTCGTGATGACCGCTGGATGGAGATCGGAGAGGGAGCCTTCCAGGAAACGGAGCGCCGTATCACCGGTCGGCACCATCTGCCCGGCCCAGTCCCCGACTGGGCTGAGGACCTGTTCCGCGTCGCCCGGGCCGCGTTCATCGCCGACAAATACGTCCGCCGGACCGGCGCACAGGACCGATGGACCCGCCGGATCAGCCTCGCCGTGCCCGTCACAGAACACGAGCGATGGCAGAGCGCAGCAGTCCGTACCCACATCACCGCACTCCTCCAGATCCTCACCGGGGACCTCTGGGATGTGGACTTCCGGCCTCTTACCGGTCATCACGTCGAGGAGGCGATGGTCTCCGCTGACGACCCGCGTGCCTCGGAAGTCGCGCTGTTCTCCGGCGGACTTGATTCCCTCAGCTGGGCGGCCACTCGCTCTCGCGCCGACGACTCCCGACCGCTGCTGCTCGTAATGTTCCGCGAGATCGGCCTGCTGCGTCTCCAGCAGCGGGTGTACAAGGCCGTCGAGCGACTGGACGGGCCCCGGCCGGTGATGCTGCTGCCGATGAGCCAGACTCCGGCGGGTGACGGCTCCGGGCTGCGGCTGGAGACCTCTTCCCGCACCCGCGGTCTGCTGTACGCGGCGGGCGCGATTCGCGCTGCTACCGCGCACGGAGTGGGCACTGTCCACATCCCCGAGAACGGCCAGCTCGCCCTCAATCCGCCTCTGACGCCGGCGCGTTCGGCCGCCTGCTCCACCCGTTCCGTGCACCCGTGGACGCTGCGCAGTCTGAACGCCCTGGTCGCCGCCGTGGCTGACGCCGGGAGCGTGCTGCGGGTGGTCAACCCCTTGGCATGGTTGACGAAAGGCGAAGTGTGCAGGGCCGCACGCGATGCGGGCCTTACCTCGTCCGACCTGGAATACACCCTGAGCTGCGGTAAGCCGCCCGCACGCCGCAGCGGCGGCCCTCCCATCGCCAACTGCGGTGTCTGCTTCCCATGTCTGGTGCGTCGCTCCGGGCTACTCCACGCAAACGGCACCGACGGCACCCCGTACGAGGCGCTGCCATGGGCGGAAGACCTTCCCCTCGACCGGGGCACCGACTGGCGCGCACTGCAGCGGTGGCTGCTCGGCAGGTACGCCCTTACGGATGTCCTCACCGATACCCCGCTGCCGCCGGACACGGAGCCGACGATGGCGTTCGACTTGATCAGGCGCGGGCGGGAGGAGCTGGCCCGGCTGCTTCAGATCGCCGATGCGGCTGAGGCCGCTGACGCGGCGTAGGCGGCGCAGGGGAGATCAGCTCCTACCAGGACGCCTTGGCGGTCATGCAGGGCAAAACCGCACCCGTGCCGTGCGGTCGGTGCACCTGCTCGGCAAGGTGACTCCACCAGACCTGGGGCACATCAACGCCTTCATCAAACCCGGAGTGGCTCAAGTTAGGCGACGGGGCGTGGGGAACCTCGGAAGACTTGGCTGGTGTGCCAGGAGCGGTGGGCCGCTGCGACGGGGCGAATGCCGGGTTGAGGGCCGATGAGCGGGCGGCCGGCGAGTGCTGTGACGTGGTCGCGGGCGGCGGGGCTGCGGCCGACGAAGCTCTGCGAGACCAGGATGCGGTGGCCGTCGCCTATGCCGAGCACGCCCTTGTCGAACAGCTTGTGGTGCAGCGAGCACAGGCACAGCCCGTTGCCGACGTCGTCCGGACCGTCGAACGCCCACCAGCGCACGTGCGCGGCCTCCAGGCCGACGGGTGCCGCGCCGATCATGCCGTCGTAGCCGCAGAAGGCGCACTGGTACTCATAGGCGGTCAGCACCATTTCCCGCATCCGCCGGTCGCGCTGCCGCCTCTCGGGTGCTGCCAGCGCGGCTGTCTCCGCCAACTCCAGTTCCAGGCCGACCGTTTCGCACAGATCCTGGTGCAGCGACGGCGGGAAGTGCAGGTCCAGCAGCACCCTTGCCATACGGCCCAGCAGCGACGGTTCCCGCCGCAGCGCCAGCCGCAGGTCCGGGGTCAGCCGCCCCGTGGCCCCGCTGGCCCGCAGCTCCCGTACGCCCGTGCCGGGGCTGCCGGCGCCGCGATCGGTCCGTACCTCCCACACCTCGTCGCTGACCAGATGGTGGAAGGGATAGGCGGGCGTGGTCCCACGCGCCGGGCCGTACTCCGCCAGCAGTTGCTTCAGATCGGCCTCCACCGCGGTGTATCGCAGCTCGTCCTCGGCATCGGCCTGAAATCGGCCCAGCGCGTACAGCAGCAGCAACGGTTTGTGCGGCGCCCGTACACCGTCCCGAGTCCACTGCCTCAGCTTCGCCGCGCGCTCCAGCCAATCCATGACCGTGATCGTAGTGACGCCTCGCTGTACTGAACCGCCCTGGGACGGTCCGGAGGCTCCATCGGACCCGGAGCGGTTCGCTGTCTGTACGGGAATTCGCGTGGTCGGTCTCCGGGGAGCATTTCGCACTGCCCGAACAGTCGGGCAGATCATGAAGCCCAACCGTGGCGCAGGGGGAGCCGGCCGGTCTGGAGCGCGTCGCGCTGCTCGGTGATCCACTGTTGGACCTGGTCCACGGATTCCGTTACCGGTCGGTACGTGGTGTCGAGCAGCTGGGTGTGCCATCTGAGATCACCGGCATTCCACCCGGTCCAGCGGCGCCAGGCCATCTCGGGCCAGCTGTCGTCGATGATGACGTCGGGCCGATGAGACGGGTCAAGGGCGTGCTTGCGGTGCCATTCGGCCCAGCCGAGGAAGGCGTCAACCGTGGGGGAGTCACACCGTCCAGGGTCACGCTCGGCGAGGCGAGTGCGCCGGACCGGATCAGCGACATCGACCAGGCACACGGCGATGCCATCCAGTAGCGGGGCGGAGGGGGCGGCCAGTACCTCTCCCAAGGGGGACTGCCCGGAGAGCAGAAGATCAATGCCGCGCTCTTGGTACTCCAGCGCGCGTCGTATCCACATCTCGGTCATCCGGTGGCGCCAGTGCCGGTCGACGCCCTTCGGTACACCGATCTCGTCGAAGTCGTGCACGGCGATCTTCCTGATCCGGGCAGCCGCCGCGTACGCCAGGGTCGTCTTGCCCGAGCAGCTGGACCCGGTGAGCTTCAACAGCATCGCGTCAGGATGCCGACAGCACGGCACCTCCCACGACCTATTTCTTCGAGCCACGCATCAGGGCGACCTCGCCGGCGCTTGGAGCGGCCCGGGGACTTGCGGTTTCGTCGGGGCGGAGAGGGTAGGCTGGGAACCGGTCGCACGGGAGCGTTCTTGGTCACACTTGGATTCCTCCGTGCGGCCACTTCTCTGTCCTGACCATGGCACGGCGTGCGCGCAATAGTCAGGCGAGGCGAGGAGTGCCGCGGCCCTAGAATGGCCGTCGTGACCGACAACACTCAGCGCCCCGACAGCGGGCCGAACAGCGCCCCCGAACTGCCGACCCAGTACGCGCCGGCCGAGGTAGAGGGGACGCTGTACGAGCGCTGGGTAGAGCGCGGTTACTTCGAGGCTGACGCGAAGAGCGACAAGCCTGCCTACACCATCGTCATTCCGCCGCCGAACGTCACTGGTTCCCTCCACCTGGGCCATGCCTTCGAGCACACGCTGATCGATGCCCTCACTCGCCGCAAGCGCATGCAGGGCTACGAGACGCTGTGGCAGCCCGGTATGGACCACGCGGGTATCGCGACGCAGAACGTCGTCGAGCGGGAGCTAGCCAAGGAGGGCAAGTCTCGCCACGACCTGGGCCGCGAGGCGTTCGTCGAGCGGGTCTGGCAGTGGAAGGCCGAGTCCGGCGGTCAGATCGCCGGCCAGATGCGGCGGCTGGGCAACGGTGTCGCGTGGAGCCGCGACCGCTTCACCATGGACGAGGGCCTGTCCCGTGCCGTCCAGACCGTCTTCAAGAAGATGTTCGACGACGGCCTGATCTACCGCGCCGAGCGCATCATCAACTGGTGTCCGCGCTGTCTGACGGCGATCTCGGACATCGAGGTCGACTACCAGGACGACGACGGTGAGCTCGTCTCCATCAAGTACGGCGAGGGGGACGACACGGTCGTCGTCGCCACCACGCGTGCGGAGACCATGCTCGGTGACACGGCCGTCGCCGTTCACCCGGACGACGAGCGCTACAAGCACCTCGTCGGTCGGCGCATCAAGCTGCCGCTGACGGGCCGCATGATTCCCGTCGTCGCCGACACACACGTCGACCCGGAGTTCGGCACCGGTGCCGTCAAGGTCACGCCCGCCCATGACCCCAACGACTTCGCCATCGGCCAGCGGCACGGCCTGGAGTCGCTGACCGTCATGGACGAGCGCGGCGTCATCACCGTCCACGGGCCTTTCCAGGGGCTTGACCGCTTCGAGGCGCGTTCCGCGATCGTCGCCGCGCTGCGCGCCGAGGGCCGGATCGTCGCGGAGAAGCGGCCGTACGTCCACTCGGTGGGCCACTGCTCGCGCTGCAAGACGACCCTTGAGCCGCGACTGTCCCTGCAGTGGTGGGTGAAGGTCGAGACTCTCGCCAAGGCTGCGGGTGACGCGGTCCGCGACGGCCGGGTGGACATCCACCCCGCCGACCTGTCGCAGCGGTACTTCGACTGGGTCGACAACCTCAACGACTGGTGCATCTCACGGCAGCTGTGGTGGGGCCACCGCATCCCCGTCTGGCACGGCCCGAACGGCGAGACCGTGTGCGTCGGGCCCGACGAGCAGCCGCCGACCGGCGAGGGCTGGGAGCAGGACACCGACGTCCTCGACACCTGGTTCTCCTCCGGCCTGTGGCCTTTCTCCACGCTGGGCTGGCCCGAGAAGACTGCGGATCTGGCCAAGTTCTATCCGAACTCGGCCATGGTCACCGGGTACGACCTGATGTTCTTCTGGGTCGCCCGGATGATGATGTTCGGCCTGTACGCGATGGACGGTGAGATTCCCTTCCACACCATCGCGTTCCACGGCATGGTCCGTGACGAGCACGGCAAGAAGATGTCGAAGTCGTTCGGCAACACGGTCAATCCGCTGGACTGGATGGACAAGTACGGCTCCGACGCCCTGCGGTTCACGCTCGCGCGGGGTGCCAACCCCGGTACCGATGTGCCGATCGGCGAGGACTGGGTCCAGGCGTCCCGGAACTTCGCCAACAAGATCTGGAACGCGACGCGGTTCGCGCTGATGAACGGCGCCACGGTCGAGGGCGAGCTGCCCTCGGCCGAGCAGCTCTCGGCCGCGGACCGTTGGATCCTGTCCCGGCTGAACACCGTCGTGGCCGAGGCGGACACGTACTACGACGACTATCAGTTCGCGAAGCTCGCCGACGCCCTGTACCACTTCGCGTGGGACGAGGTCTTCGACTGGTACGTCGAGCTGTCCAAGACGACGTTCATGGCCGGCGGCGAAGCTGCCAAGGTCTCGGCCCGCGTTCTGGGCGAGGTCCTGGACGTGACGCTGCGCCTCCTGCATCCCATCGTTCCGTTCGTGACGGAAACGCTGTGGACCACGCTCACCGGCCGCGAGTCCGTCGTGATCGCCGACTGGGCGGCGGACAGTGGGTTCCGCGATGCCGCGGCCGAGGCTGAGATCGAGAGTCTCCAGCAGGTGATCACCGAGGTTCGCCGCTTCCGCTCGGACCAGGGCCTGCAGCCCGGCCAGAAGGTCCCGGCGCGCCTGGACCTGTCGGGTACGCAGCTCGCCGCCCATGAGGCCGCCATCCGTCAGCTGCTCCGGCTCCAGCCGGAGGGTGACGGCTTCAGTGCCACGGCGACCCTCCCAGTTGCCGGTGCCACGGTCGCGCTCGACCTGTCCGGCACGATCGACGTCGAGGCCGAGCGCAAGCGGCTGGCCAAGGACCTCGCCGCGGCGGAGAAGGAGAAGGCCCAGGCGGAGGCCAAGCTCGGCAACGAGGCGTTCCTGGCGAAGGCACCGGACAACGTGGTCGAGAAGATTCGTACCCGTCTCACGAAGGCCGAAGGGGACATCGTCCGGCTGCAGAACCAGATCAACAATCTGCCGCCTGCCTGATAGCCAGACCAGCGAGGAAGCCCCGGACGCATCGTCCGGGGCTTCCTCCATAGAGAGGGCACCGCTACGGAATGCCCAATCCTTCGAAGGGGCTCGACAGGGAGAACTGCCGCTGGAAGGCGACCGTCAGGGCCTGTTCGAGGTCGAACTCGGCCATCCGGATCAGGTCGACGAGCCGGGACGGCTTCGAGGCGAGGACGAGGCGCGCGAGGTCCTCGGCCGCGCTATCGCGGTTGAAGTGATGCCGGAACAGGTCGAGGTTCTTCTCCACGACCAGCATGGTCATGTCGAACTCGGAGATCTCGGCGTTGGAGACCCGTCGTGTGCGCGAGTGGACCCGGTATTCGTGCAGCGGGCCGGCGAGGCACACGATGTGGTTGGCCTCGCCTCTGCGGAATCGCCCGGCGAGGAGGTTCACGGCGAACGCCCAGTCCCCCCACTTCCGTACGTCCGGGTCGTAGAGACCGCCGTGGATAGCGTCGTCTCGGCGGTAGACGATCGAGGTGGGCACGTGGTGCTTGCGCAGGATCAGTTCCTCGCGGCACGGGTAGGAGGAGATGGTGAGCCCGTCGAAGTCGCCGATCATCCGCGACATGGTGTGGACGAAGGCCACGTGCTGGTGCGTCTTGAGGAGCTTGACGGCTCGGTCCGGGTAGCTGCCGGCCTTCAGCAGCTCAGGGGCGGTGGCGAGCCGGTCGTCGGCGTCGAGCTGCATCACGTACTCGAAGGACGCAGCGTTGATGCCGGCGTTCCTGGCGGCGTGGTGTCCGCTGTGCTCCTGGCGGACGACGCGGACCTCGGCGTACTCGGCGCACAGCGCGACGGCGCGAAGCGTGGGCTGGTCGTCGGAGCCGTCATCCACGATCACGACTTCGTACGGGAACGTGTGGGGCTGCTGGATCAGGGACTCCACGGCTTCCACGAGGTAGCCCCCCGAGTTGAAGCAGGGGATGACGAAGCTGATCCCCTCGGGCGTGCTCGACTTCACGGCATTCTCCCTGTCTCTGATCAGGCTGCCCGGTTGACGGCGATGACGGTGGCCCGGGTCGCCTCGAAGCAGTTGCGCCCGGTGCGGCTGTCCTGTTCCGCGTGCTCGGACCAGAGCAACGTGAGGTCCCAGCCGTCGTAGATCCGCTCGATGACGCGCCGGAAGGAGTCCGGGGAGTAGCCGGCCTCCCCCTCGATCCGCAGCGGTCGGCCGTCCGCGGACTTGCGGGTGATCCCCGTGAACACTTCGAGATAGTGGTAGTTCGCCCCACACGCGTGAGTGACCGCGCTCGTGAGGAGGGACTCGACGTCGCCCCTTGCGAGGTAATGCAGGACGTCCTTGGCGACGATGACTCCGAAATCCTCATCGATGGCGAAATTCTCGGCGAGGCATTCCCGTGTTTCGATCCGGTGGACCCAATCACTTGCGCCGCCGATGCGCTGAAGAAGCGATTCGCTGGGGATCTGATCGACGGCTACGACACGGAATCCTGCGCGCGCTAAGGCGATGGTGTAGGTCCCGGCCCCATACCCCAGATCCAGTGCGGTACGCGGGGTCCCGTCTCCGACGGATTCCAAGAGGGTGTTGAACCGCTCCGAGGTGGCGGCCTGGAGATTCTCGGCGGTGTTCAGACCGCCGCGGATCGCCTCCGCGTAGAAGGCGTGCACGGACGCCTTCGAAACCGGCTGATTCATGAATGACTCCTGTATGCCTGGAGGTTTGGAGTGGCCAGCCACTAGAAAGGCACCGTGAACAGGCGTCCAGGGGTGAGCACCGACGAGGCGAGGGCCTCGGTGACCTCCATGGGCCGCAGATGGCTCGCAAGGGAGCTGCGCTGCTCGGAGCCGCGCAGCCAGTGCTCCATGAGCTGGCGGTTGCTGTCACTGTGGAACAGCCCGTCGAACGACTCCTCCGACACGTACTGCTCGTCGGGCAGCAGCGCGGCGTTGGCACGTGTGGTCACGCGGGCGAACGCGTCGATCCCGTCCGCGCTGACACCGCGCGGGATGTCGTAGCAGTGAACGTGGGTGGAGAACAGCGTCGACAGCTGGGCCTCCAGGTCGACGCTCGACGTGCGGCCGTTGACGTTGTAGAGGCCGTCCGGGAGTTCGGCCCAGTCGCGGATGGAGGGGGTGGTCTGCTCGAAGGACAAGGTCCCGAGCGAGACGGTCCTCCCCGTTGAGGCGTCCACGAGGCGGAACGCAGAGGTCACGTCGGTCTCGCCGAAACGGAATCCGGCATCCGAGTCTGCCGGCCACCGTGCGTCGCCGTCCTGGAACCTGCGGGCGATCGGCTGGGAGAGGCGCTGGTGCTGGTCGATGGGGAAGGCGCCGAAGGCGCTGACCTCCAGCCTGAGCTGGCGCTCGGGGAAGAGCTCCGCGTTGAGCGACAGGATCTGGGTCGCGAGATCCACGTAGTGGTACGCGCCGTGCATCATCATCCCGTAGCCGTACTTGTACGGGTGATCGTCGCGACTGTCGAACTCGCGCTGGAGGTTCCACACACCGCCGGCGGCCCGGAGATGGAACGAGGTCAGGGGCGCTTCCCACCTCTCCATCCGGTCCCTCAGCGAGGCAACGACCTTCTGGTTGTAGATCTGGTGGTACCGGCTCAGCGTCATCACTGAATGCTCCGCGGGGGAGTCGGCAGCAACACCGATGAGTTCCTCCATGGTCTTCGTGATGTACGAGGGCTTGAACCGCCTGTCCACGATGGGAGCCAGTACGGGCTTCTCGACCAGCGAGTCGATGTGGTTCTCCACGCAGAACCGCAGGTATGCCTCGTGCGCCCGCACCTCCGTGGCGATGTACACCTTCGTCGGTACGCCCGGTACTCGCAGGCGCTGGACGGCGGCCGCGATGACTTCCTGCGGCGTCTCCCGCGCTCGGTCGCCGGAATCCGGCAGGTATACGACTCCTCGCGGCTTCAGGCTCGCAGCCTGTATGCGTCGGTCGATTTCCGTCCGCTGCGACTCCAGGTCGATGATGGAATAGGAGTCGATGTAGCCGGACGTGATGGCATCGCGAATGCACGGGAGGTACTTGTTGGCGACGATCTCATCGAAACCGATCACGATGAGGTGGTGAGCTGATATCACGGGACCACCTTTCCAAGGAGCCCAGAAGGCAAGACTGTTTGGCTGATTTTGGGCGCACGCCGCCAAAGGCCCGTATGGCAGTGGAGGCTGTGCGTGAGTAACTCGAAAGGCGACGGTCTCCCGAACCGAAGGAGTCTCCCTTTCTATTCAGGAGTACCTGGAATGGGGCGAAGTAGCGGAACGCCGCCGCCGGGAATGGCAGTGGTGATGCAACCCCTGTCGCGCCAACCGCGACGCGTCATGCGAAGTGCTGGAACCATCTGCCCGCTGTTCGGGCCCTGGACCGAACGCGTAGCAAGGCGGCGGGCTACTCGCTCAACTCGTTGAGCGGCGGGAACGAACGCGTCCTGCAGCATCGGTCATGGCCCTTCGGCGTGGGGAGTGCAGAACTCCACTCAACCGAGCCAACTCCTGTGCTCCCAGAGCAGAATTGACGCACTGGTGATGCATCCGTGTGGCACCGGCGGGCATGACCTCGGTGTCCTTCGTACGAGACGGCCAGGAAGATGGGGGTCCGAGTCATGGCACGCAGGCGGCAGCGCCTCGCGGAGCGACGCCAAGCCGTGGGCCTGACCCAGGAGGTACTCGCTGAGAGGCTGGGCGTGGACCGTTCCACGATCGTGCGCTGGGAGGCAGGCACGGCATCGCCACAGCCGTGGATGCGCCCACGTCTGGCGAATGGACTCCATGTGACGGTGGACGAACTGGACGATCTGCTCACGCAGGAATCAGAGCCGGGAGGCCCGGCAGCGGAAACCCGGCAGCGGGCTCTCGACCCCGCACAGACGGATCTGGCCACAGTGGCTGAGCTGCGGAGTGAATTCGAGGAGCTCGCAGCACGGTACGACCGCACACCGTCGGCCAGCCTCCTTGCCAAGGGCGGAGAACAGCTCAGCCTGATCACCTTCATGGCGCGGAGGGCTCCTCGCGGACGAACAGAACGCGAGTTGCTTTCCCTCCAAGGCGATGCCTTCACGCTCATGGGGCAGCTCGTCTGGGACGCCTCACAGAGACGCGACCACGCCACCGCACGCAGCTACTACGACCAGGGCGTTACAGTCGCCCGACGCCTGCGTGATCACGCTCTCGAAGGCCATGCTCTTCTGCGGACCTGCTACGTCGCGCTCTACGGAGCTCAAGACCCACGGACGGGACTGGACCTCGCACTCCAGGCGGCGGCCACGGCCCGCTCGATCAGCCCAGCCCTGACCGGCATGGCTCTCCTCCACGCTGGCGAAGCTCACGCCATGCTCGGAGAAGCAAAGGACTGCGAACGAGCACTCAACGCAGCCCAACGACATCTGGAAAGGTCCGACGGCTTGGATGCCGCAGCCGATCTCGTCTCCCCCGGCCAATTCGGCCGCCTCGCCGGATCGTGCTACCTCTCCCTGGGACAGCACCGACGCGCCCAGCAATTCCTGGAGACCACGGCCGCGGAACTGCAAGATCGGCGAAAGTCTCGCGCGATCGTGCTGGGCAACCTTACGCTCGCCTATATTCGCCAACGCGAGGTAGACGCCGCGGTGATCACGCTCGCCGAGGCCATCACGGAACTGGAGGAGACCCGGGGCGGGGGAGGATTGAACGTGGTCTTCAGCGCCGCCAAAGAGCTGCGGCCCTGGCGGCAGGACCCGGTCGTCGCCGACATCCATGACCGGCTGTTCGCGCTCATGGCAACGATGTAAGCGTAAGGAGAACCTGTTGTGTCCGCGACACACGATGACGCCAAGAAGCTCGTACGGACGCAGGTCTGGGATGCCCTCGACGCGGCTGGCGCGGTGCACGACGACACGGCCCATGGCCGCATACCCCACTTCAAAGGCTCCGAAGAAGCCGCTGCACGGCTCGCTGGGCTTGAGGCGTGGAAGAACGCCACGGTCATCAAGGCAGTGCCGGACAAGGCCCAACTCCCTGTGCGAGCTCGCGCTTTGGAGGACGGCAAACTCCTCTACATGGCCGTTCCGAAGCTGGCTACACCCAATCCCTTTTACCTCCTCGACCCGGCCGTCCTGGAGGTGCCGCCGCATGAAGCCGCGAGCAGCCGCGTCGCGGCAACCATCGCACCGACGGTCGAAGTCGATGCCCTGCGTCCCATCAGCGTGGTGGTCCTCGGCAGTGTGGCGGTCAACCGCTCCGGCGTTCGGATCGGCAAAGGAGCCGGGTACTCCGACCTGGAGTTTGCGTTGCTCACCGAGGCTGGACTCGTCGGGCCGGAGACGCTCGTCGTCACCACCGTGCACCCCCTCCAGGTGATCGAAACCCCCATTCCATCCACGGAGCATGACGTGAACGTCGACGTGATCGTCACGCCCGAAGAAGTCATCACTTGCAGCACGCCGCACCGGCCGCCAGGCATCCTTTGGGACCACCTTGAGGCGTCCAAGATCGCTGCGATTCCAGCCTTGCAATCGAGGGTCCAGGCGGCACGTCGCCTCGGAGTTGATCGTTGAGTGGACACGACAGAACGAGCGGAGCACCTCTGAACGGGGATGTTGCTGGCTGTTGGCAGAAATGCGTGACGGGCCCGACCGGGAGAACCGGTCGGGCCCGTTACGCATCGCGCAATCGGTGGCATCTGTGACGCGGTCGGCTAGGGACCGGCGCAAGGATCAGCGGCGCGGTGCGTGTGATGCAGAAGGTGTGGCGAGGCGCGGTGCCATGGCCTGGCGGTCTGTGAGGCGGCTGGCTCGGGTGGGTTCCGGAGCTGGGGCGTAGGCGGGAAGGTCGGCCATTCGGCGCAGGCGCCAGACCAGGACGTCGCTGATGGAATCGGCGGTGCCCAGTTCCCTGCGAGCGGCAGCCTCGGCGAGGAGAACCTGCGGGTTGTGGCCTGCCTGTGTGGCGTCGGCGAGGGTGGCGGCCAAGGCGTCCCAGCCTGGTTCGGCCAGGACAGTATCGGCGAGGTCGGGTAGCGCGGCGCGCACGGTGGTGGCGTGGTGGTGGCGCAGGGACGGGGCGATACGGTGGCCACGTTCGCGCAGCGCCGTGAGGGGTTCGGCGGCTGCCTGCTCGTAGGCAGCCCGCAGGTGTGCTGCGGCTCGGCGGGCGGCCTCGGCCTGCTGGGCGTGCTGTCGCTGGGCGTGCCAGTGGGCGGCGGCGATGGCGAGGAAGACCAGTGTGTCCAGGACCAGCGCGGTGCCGGCCCCGTCCTCGCCCCGTCCGAACGCGGGCCCGCTGTTGACCAGGTCGCGGGCTGCCCGGCGCAGGTGCTGCGCGTGGCGGAACTCGGCGCGGGTATGGGAGCGGGAGGCCCGCTCGAACTCCCTGGCCGCCTGCCGCAGTTCGTTGCGGGTGTGGAGGGCCGAGGTCTTGGTGAGGGCATCGAGGACCTCGCCGGTGGCGGCGATCTGGGCGGCAGAAGCACCGTCGTCGCTGTTGTGGTCGAGGGCGAGTAGGGCTGCCCAGGCCGCGTGGGCGGTGGTGCGCCGGGCCGCGGCGGGTGCCGAGGACGAGCTACGGCGTTCCGGCCGCTCGCTGCTGGTGGTATCCGAGGCGGCGGAGTCGGTGGTGAAGCGTGCCTGGATGCGGGGCAGGGACAGGTCGGGGGCGAGGGTGGAGCCGGCGTAGTAGATCGGCTCCTTGTCCCCGTTGCGATCACCGGGCAAGGCGACCTTGTAGCCCTGCACGTCGCCGGAGGGCAGGACCCTGGTGCGTACGAGAAGCCCGGCGTCCTGGAGTCGTCCGAGGAACTCGTCCGTGGAGGCGGCACCGGCCACCGCGCGACGCACGGTCTCGCGCAGTTCCTCGCGCGCGGCGCGGTCCCAGCCCAGGCGATCCGCCTTGTGCCGCTCGGCGCTGGAGGTGCGCTTCGCCGCAGTGCCGTCGCCGGGGGCAACGCGGTGGAGATCGTAGTCGGCTTCGATGACGCGGGCTTCGGCCTGGGCGCGTTTGCCGGAGCGGTGGTGGTCGGGGCGGCGGCCGTCTTCGCGGACGAGGGTGGCGATGATGTGGATGTGGTCGTCGGCGTGGCGGACGGCGGCCCAGCGGCAGCCCGCGCCATCGCCGGGATCGATGCCGGTGGCCGCTACGATGCGGCGGGCGATGTCGGCCCACTGGTTGTCGGTCAGGATCGGGTCGCCGGGGGCGGCGCGCACCGAGCAGTGCCACACGTGCTTTTCGGGTCGCTGGTCTGCGTCGACCAGATGGAGGGGCTGGTCGAGGAGGTGAGCGAGGTCCTTCTTCGTGGCCGAGGGGTCGCGGCCCGGGTCGGGGGCCATGTGGTCGAAGGAGGCGACCAGGTGGGGGTCGACGTGCTCCTCGTGCGTGCCCTTGCCGTAGAGGTAGTGGAGCAGGCCGAGGGTGCTGCTGCCCTGCCGGTGGATGCTGGGGATCAAGCCGCCTCCCCCTCCTGGCGGTTGGCCGTCCGGTCGACGGCCTTCTGCGCCGCGTGGGCCGCGCGGTGGATGTCGGCGAGCACTTCCTTGAGGTAGGGCACATCGCCGCCGGAGTTGAGCGCCTTGGCCACCTGGTTGAGGTTGCTGCCGGCCCAGCCGAGCTGACGGCGCATGGCGAACAGCTCGGTGAGCACATCGCGTTCGGTGGCGATGGCGGCGGCGGTGCGGGACTGATCGCGGGCGGCGGCAAGAGCGGAGTGGGCGAGGAAGCCGGCCACACTCATGCCGACGGCACCGGCGCCGCCCTGGATGATGGCGTGCTCGTGATCGCTGAGGCGGACGCTCTGAGCGGGACGCTGCTTCTTCGCGCGCGGACGCGCCTTCCCCTTGATCGTGGTCCGGCGCGCGCGGCCGACGTCTCCTGGCTGCGATCCGCCCTCGGTCGCAGCCCTCCCGTTCGGCGCCCCCTGGCGCCGGACGGACCCCGCCACCCCCGGGGCGGGGTCGGGTTCGGGCGCTTCCCCTGCGGGGGAGTGTCCGAACCTCCAACTTGCTGTGCTGACTGGAGCTGAGGTGGTGGGAATTGCCTGCTGGGCAGCGGGCGGTTCGTGGTGCTGGTAGTGCATGGAGCGTGTCTCCAGGAGGTGTGCGGGATGTGGTGGTGCGTGTGGTCGTGGAGCCGGGTAGGAGGCTCAGCTCATCGCTTGGGCGGAGGGGCGTGAGAGAGCGCCATGTCGTAGTTGGCTGAGCTGTTGGCGCAGTCGAGTTGAAGAGCCGCCGAGCGGTGTGAGCGGAGGTGGCGGAGATCGACTGACAGTGCACGGCGGTGGCGGGATGTTTTCCGCCAACGCCGGGTCTTCCGCCATGGCGGTCATGCGGCGGCGGCGCTGCTGTTGGCGGAGGAGGAGAGTTCCGCCGTGACGGCGGCGGCGACCTCCTTGGCGCGGTCCTTCTGGATCGTGTAGCCCTGTGCCCTGATCGCGCTTTCCAAGGTGGTGCGGGGCACTGCGCCGTGCTCGGTGCCGATGGTGCGGGCCGTTGACCACAACACCTGTTCGGGAGCAGTGGTCTTGCGCCCGCCTTGCTTCCGATCTGCCTTGGCCGGTGGCGGCTTGGCGACGGTGGTGTCCGCCACGGGCTCGGGTGCGGCGGCCTTGGCGGAAGGTGCAGCGTTGCCGCCACCGGGCGGTTCCTGGCGGATCTGGTGGCTTGGCTTTGGCGGCGCCGGGCGGGCGTCTGGTGTGGCGGATGGCGTTTCCTCTGCCGAGCTGTCGGCACCGAGGTGGCGGTTGATGACGAGGTAGAGGTGCACCGCCCCGGCGAGGGCGAGCGGGGCGATGGCGGACAGGGCGCCGGCGGTGGCGTTGTTGAGGCGGAGGCGGGTGCCCTCGTTGAGGCCGACGGCGTGGACGACGTTGGCGCCGATGCTGGTGCCGGTGGCCACGCCGACGAGCGTCCACACGTACAGGCGGGAGCGCACCGGGGCGGTGCGCAGGATCAGCAGGGCGACGATGCCGATGGCGATGAAGCCGTCGATCACGAGCGGGAACAGGTAGGTGAGCAGCCCGCGTACGTGGCCGGCCACGGCCATCTGGCGCAGGGCGTCGTACGAGAGGGCGAAGGCGACGGCGGCGAGCAGGACGATGCCGACGCGGATGCTGCGGCTGCCGTGCGTAGCAGCCGGGGCTATTGGGGCGGGGGAGGGCAAGACAGGCACTCCAGGGTGGTGCGGCGGGGCTTGTGGTGAGGGAGCGAGAGGCGTTCACGGAGGGGGCGTTCACGCGGGCCCCCTTCTAAAGGGGGGCCCGCGCGTGATCGCTAGGGCGCGTGTACGGCGTGGACGCTTCCGTGATCGCTTGACCTGGGGTTTTGCGGTGAGCGTGTGCGCTGTGAGCGGTTCACGGCGGTGTCATGGCACGCGGGCCGCGTGTACGGTCGCGTGATCGCTTCGCGCGGGGTACCGGCGAGGGCTTAGCCGACGGCGGTGAGGTGGCGTGCGGAGGCGTAGTAGCGGGTCTGCTGCCCGCCTCCGGCTCCACCGGCGATGCCGTCGGCCTTGGTGGCCAGGCCGCTGTCGACGAGGCGGGCGAGGTGGCGGCGTGCCTTCTCGACGTCGGCGCGTTCGGGGTCGCCGCCGCCGGTCAGGATGGCTGCCAGGTCGCGGGCGGTGAGGCCGCCTGGGGTGTTGCGGAGCAGGACGGCGGGGTCCTTGCTGGGGTCGACCGTGGTGGTGCCGCGCACGTGGTCGTGGGTGACGTCGAGCGGGCCGATCTCCCCGGTGGGGGTCTTGAGGTGGTGCAGGGTGACGGCGGGGTCGCCTGCCCGGCCGGTGACGAACAGGACGCTGCCCGCGCCGGCGGTGATCCAGGTGGAGCCGTAGACCTGGTCCAGGCTGGGGCGTTGGCCGCGCGGGGCGTCGGCGGTGGCCTTGCGCTGGTGGTGCAGTTCCAGGATCTCCACGCCGCCTCGCAGGGCGCGCATGCGGGCGTTGTGGAAGGCGACCGCGAGGCTGTCGTCGACCATCGTGCTGACGGCGTCCTTGAGGCTGTCGATCACGATGGTGTCGGCCCGGTGGGCGGCGGCGAGGTCGGCGAGGAGGTCGGGCTCCTTGTCGAGGGTGGCGGGCAGCGGGCCCTCCCAGACGACGAGTCCCTCGCGCAGGATCTTCTCGTCGCTGGGGAAGACGCGGCGGTCCATGGCCCGGGCGATCTGCCTCGGCCGGTCCATGGCCAGGTAGAGAATCCGCCTGCTCGGCGCGACCGGCATCTCCAGGACCGTCTCCTGCAGGCCGAGGCGGGCGAAGACCACCTGGTGGGCCAGGGTGGTCTTGCCGACCCCGGGTGCGCCGACGATCATCAGGCTCTCGCCCGGCGCCCAGACGGTCTTCTCACGGGTGCCCCACAAAGGCTCGGCGTCCGCGCCGGTCTCTTTGACGAAGGACCATCCGTCGGTGGCGAAGCGGTTCAGACGCCCCTGGTCGGAAGCGAGGGCGCGCTCGCGCTCGGCCCGCATCTCCGCTTCGACCTCGCTGCGTATCGCCTCGGGGTCGGCGCCGGGCTCCTGGGCGCGCTGGACGGTGCGGATCGCCGAGGCGAGCAGGCGGCGGAGGTTGGCCTTTTCGCGAATGATCTCCGCATGGTGCTCCGCGCTGCCGCTGCCGTAGTGCACGTCGGCGAGCTGGTGCAGATAGACGGCGCCGCCGACACGCTGCAGGTCCCCTTGCTGCTGGAGCAGCTCGGTCAGGACGATCGGGTCGGTCGGCTTGTCCTCGCGGCGCTGGGCGAGCAGCGCGCGCCAGATCGTCTCGTGCGCGGGCCGGTAGAAGGCGTCCTCGCCCAGGATGGGCCGTACGACGTCGATGACGCCGCTGTCGTGCATGCAGGCGCCGAGTACCGCGCACTCGGCCTCCAGGTTGAAGGGAGCCTGCCCAGGATCGTCCGGAGACAGCGAGTGGCCGTATCCGGAGTGGGATGGCGTATTCGGTTGGGCGTCGGTCATACTGGGCATCAGCTCCTCTGCTCGCGGGCCATACGGGACGGCAATCCCGGCCTCGCGGGTCGATCGCTAGGGATGGCGGTTGAGAGGTTTGCGCTTGGCCCCCGGTGACAGCCGGGGGCTTTTTGCTTGTGGTGCTACGTCGGGTGGGTCGCGGACTCCTCGGGGTGATGGAGGTGGGGCTACCACTATGCCACACGAATTGCCGATCGCAGAAGTGTTCTGCATCTCGCAGAATGCATGCTACTGTTTAGGGGTCACTGCATATGGCAGTGAATTGCTACGAACGGAAGTAGGTGGGCCGTGACTGACGAAGAGGCCCCGCAGGGCGTGCTGCTCAGCGGCGAGACGAACGTCGCGGTACGCATCAAGCTTGAGCGTGAGGCGCGTGGCTGGAGTACCAACGCCCTGTCCGACCGCCTGAACGAGGCCGGCTTCGAGATGAACCCCTCCGCGGTCTGGCGCATCGAGAACGGCAAGCGCCGCATCAACCTCGACGAGGCCATCGGTTTCGCCGAGGTCTTTGGCATCGACCTGCGCAACCTCGTCGGCCCTCCACAGCTCGCCGCCCAGGCCCGCGCCATGGAGCTCATTGACGTCGTCGTGGACGCGTTCCGCGGGACTCAGCGGGCCAACGCCGCCTTCACCCAAGCGCGTGACGCCCTGGACGCCTACCTCGCCGAGCACCCCGACATCCGCGAGGAAGCGGACGTGATGGTCTCCAACGCCATGGCCGAGGCGTCCGCCAAGCATCTGCTGGAGGCGTACGGACCGCCCTCCGCCGAGCGCCAGGATGAGGCCGACATCTCCGACGAGGCGTAGCCTCCACCATCCATCCACTCCCGTCCTGGGCCCGCAAACCCCCAGCACGGGCACCTCACCCCATCCCCAGTGATCGACCGGCGAGCCAGTGTTGCCGCACCCATGGCCGCCAGAAGAGGACCCACCCCTTGCGCCAACCCGCAATACCCCCTGCCTCCGTACCCGCGCCGCACGCCGACTCCGCCCTCCCGCGCCTTTACGTCCCAGAGGAGGTCGCGGCCGTACTCGGCTGCTCCGCCTGGTGGGTAAAGGACCGCGCCCGCCGACGGCTCATCCCCTACACGCGCGTCGGCCGCGCCTACCGCTTCACTGGCGAACACCTCGCGGAGATCATCCGGATGCACGAGGCCCGGCCTGCCTCTCCCCACCAGCACCCGGCGGCAGCTCGCGCTCCCAAGCCCACAACTGCCCAACCGCCGCTGCGGACTGCCGCGTCGACAGCTCGACTGCGTGCACGGACTCCACGCCGCGCACGCGAGAGCCAGTTCGGGACCGCCGCTTAGGACGACGACGGGGAAGGGGAAGTACACGTGGGTTTCGCGGAGAAGCGCGGAAACTACTGGCGCGGCCGGTACAAGACCGCGCCTGGCAAGCACCTCACGGTGGTCGACGACAATGGCAAGGCGATCCGGTTCGCCACCAAGGGCGAGGCCCAGCGCGCCGCAAGCGAGGCCGAGAACAAGTACCGCCGCGGCGACTGGCGCGACCCGGCGCTCGGTCAGGAGACGTTCGGCGAGTACGCGAACCGCTGGTACGCCGCCCAGGACCTGGCTGCCTCGACGATGCAGAACTACAAGCGCCACATCGAGGAGCACCTGCTCCCCGACTTCGAGGACAAGGCACTCGCCGGCATCCTGCGCACGGACGTCGACCTGTGGGAGAAGAAGGAGAAGGCCGTCTACGCGGCCTCCAGCGTCAAGACCTGGCGCTCAACGCTCCACCTGATCTTCGAGGACGCGATCGACGAGGGGCTGATCACGTCCAACCCAGCCACCCGACGGCGCGGACGCGGCAAACGCGCCGGCCGCTCTCGTGACCGCGGCCCGGAGAAGGTCGTCACCGACCCACTCGGTATCCTGCTGACCGCCGAACGGTCAGCCCTGCTCTCAGGCCGCGACGACGAGTTCGTCGCCGTCGTCCTCAAGGGGTACACCGGCATGCGCTGGGGCGAAATCGTCGGCCTGGAAACCGAGTTCGCCCGCCCAGGTGCCGTCCGTGTCGAATGGCAGCTGTACGAACTCGACACCGGCGAACTGGTGCGCTGTCCGCCCAAGGACGACAGCTACCGCACCATCGACGCGATGGACTGGCTGTCGGCCCTGGTCGCCAATCACGTCGCCCGCACGAAGCCGACACCCTGCCCGTGCCACGGCAAGACCTACGTCTTCCGGGGGCAGGGCGCGGCTCGCACGGGCGGCCACCAAGGCGCGAAGCTCCTCGACGTCGCGCGCCGTGCCGAAGTCTCCACGGGCACGGTGTCGAACGTCCTCAACCACCCCGACCGAGTCGCCGAAGCCAAGCGGGTGAGGGTTGAGCAGGCCATCGCGGACCTGGGCTTCGTGCGCGGCGGCCCGGTGTCGCAGCATGCCGCCCACTGGCGCCGCAACGGTTTCGCGACGTGGCTGTTCACCCCGGCGGTCTCCGGCTCGTACCCGAAGAAGGCACCGCAGGAGGCCCGCCCCGTACCGCTGCTCAGCGAGCCGTGGCCCGGCGTCCCAGCCCGAGGACGCGGCGCCAGCGACCGGGCCGACGCCTGCTGGCTCCCGATCGCCAAGGGCCTCACACCCCACGGCCTTCGCCACACCCACCGGACCGTGATGGAGGACCTCGGCACAGAGAAGGTCCTTATGGACGAGCGCATGGGCCACATCGACGGCTCGGTCTCGGCACGCTACGCCCATGTCACCCCTGGCATGCGTAAGCGCCTCAAGCTCGGGCTGACCGAGCAGTGGGAGGCAGCGCTCGATGCCCGCTTGGCAATGAGCCCTCGCTCGCCGGTGAGTGTCCTCGACGCGCTATTGCGAGTGCGCCGTGAAGCGATGAAATAGCGGAGTGTTGCCCGAGGCGACGGAGCGGGGGACACATGCGAGCGCTGACCGTGATCGTAGTGATGCTTCGCCGCACATCACGCTGTCCGGGTGGCAACTCCTCCTGCCCCTGCGGCAGGCGCACCGGCTTCGCCGCCCGTGCGCCTGCCGGCCCGCCATTCCAGCGCCTGGGGTTCCTCGGTGAACTCGATCAGGTGCTGTCCGGCGAACCGTTGCAGTGCGTCGCGTACCTCCGCCGGGGTGGCGTAGAAGAACTCCTTGCGACTGTTGACCTGGTTGACCCGCTTCGAGGCGAACTGCCGGTGGAGTTCCGTCTCCAGGCCGACCGCGTCCTTGCTGAAGATCAGCGCGTGCACGTCGAAGCGGAAGGGCACGGCCGCGCCGCTCAACTCGTATACGCGCTCCAGAGGTTCGAGTCGACGCGTCATGCCGATCTTCACCATGCGATCGCCGAAGGCGCCGATGTTCGAGATGACGTACACGTAGCCAGCGCGGATGTTCGCCGCGCGGGACTCGACGTCCTGCAGAGCGTTCTCGATCTCGGCCAGTTTGGCCTCCATCTCCACCACGCCCGCCTCGTCACCGCGCTCGCGCAGGCGGTCAAGTGCTGACTGGTAGTGACCGAGTTCCTTGTTCAGCTTCTCGCGCTGCCGGTCGAGCTCCCGCTGGACCGCGGCCTCCTCGCGCTCGCGGGCGCGTACTTCGCGCTGGGCTTCCTTCTCCTCGTCCTTCTTCTGCAGGAAGTCGGCGGTGAGTTCCAACTCCCGTACGCGCGCGTTGTGGTACTCGTCGGTGATTCGGATGTGCATGGTGGCCCCGAGCCGGGCGATCGTCTCGCGGCTCTTGTAGAGACGGTCGACGAGGGAGCTCAGCCGGTGAGGCCGCATGGACCGCACGGCGTAGTCGGCTTCGGCGTTGTAGGCGCGCAGCATGAGCTTGGAGAAGTCGCGGACCATCTTCTGGCCCTCGCGCTTGGAACCGTTGACCGTCCAGTCCGTGGCCGCCTGCACGGCGCGGCCCGCACGGGCGAGCGCCTTGATCTCGTTCTGCAGGGTGTCGAGCCGGCTGCGGTAGGCGATCGCGTCGTGCAGCGCATGCCGGTAGGCATAGATCCCGGCCTCCTGCAGCATGGCGGTCTCGTCGGCGTTGACGATCTGGGCCTGCAGCTCGGCAAGCCGTCGCTCGGCGTCGAAGACGTCCTTGCGCTGCCGGTCGGCCTCCTTGCGGACCCGTTCGGTCTCCTTTGCCGTCCGGCGCGCGTCGGCGAGGATCTCCTTCGCCGTCTCGCGCGCGTCTTTGAGGATCTCCTCGGCCTCCTCGGCGGCTTCGGCGGATGTTCGCTCACGCAGCGCTGCGGCCTCCGTCTCGACCTGCCGCACAAGACCGGCGACCTGCGTGGCATCCAGCCCCTGTGTCTGCGCGATCCACGCCCGCAGCTCCTCGGCCTCGGACACCGCATCCGAACGCCGGCGCTCGAACAGCCCTCCCTTCCGAGGAGCCGGCACCGCGGTCGTGCTCCCGGGGGCGGCCGTGGCCGGCACCGCATAGGCTCCCGTGGCAGGGCCGAAAGCGAGGGCGTCGGTGGTGGAGTCGGACTCAGGAACCCACAGCTGCCATCCTGCTGGCATCGGGGGCCATGTGGGGTCGGGCCGCCAGTCCGGCGGCGGCATCCATCCCGCGGGTGGCACAGGCCAACCCGGCGGCGGATTGAAACGGTAAGTAGTCATTCCCCACCCCTCGCCCCTGAGGCTCCCCAGCACACAGGGTGCCGGATATTCCCGGCAAACGTAGAGTGACATTTTCCGGGTGATCGGCCCCTTGATCACCCGCATATTCCACCTCGTGACCATCCTGTGACTATGCGTGAGGATCTTTCCGGGGGAGGGACACGACTTCCAGGTGGCACGTGACGAAGTCCCCGCCCGGGCGAACCGGCCGACGAGCCAGGAGGGAGCGTCGTCCGGTGAGAAACGCTACGAGGGACAGCGCGGATGGCCGGACGTGCTGCTGTGTCTCCTTGCAGTTGCTGCCGGGGCGAAGACATCTCGCGCGATGCATTGCAGGGTGGCGTCAACCTGGTGATGAGGAGCCGGCGCCGGTAGTTATGGCAAACGCCCAGTGACGGGCCCAACAGTCCTGGCTCAATAGATACATGGAGATTGGCGAGCACTGGGCCTACCGCGCGAGGCCGAAGGAGCTGGGCGGTGCGGTTCGTCAGGTGGAGGTCGTTCGCGTGGGCGGCCCCGGCCGGTCTGGCTCGGTCCACGTGCGGTTTCTCGAAGGCGATGCCGCCGGCCTGCAGGAGTGGGTCAGTTCCGGCTCTCTCGTATCACCGTGGGCGGATGTCGATACGTTCCGCGCAGACGATGCGGCGGAGTTGGCACTGGTGGAGTCCTCGCGCCACGTCCGGGGCAGCACGGAATTCGAGGCCGCCCGCATGATCCTCGGATTCGTTCGCCCGAAGAACAGGTTGCGACTGCGCCGAACGGTGGCGGACGCAGGCGTTCTGGAGCTGAGCCGCCTCGACGAGACCGCACCGCTCATCGGTATGGACGCCGCCGAACTACGCGGCGACACCATGGTGTTCGAGAACCACCATGGAATGTGCCTGGCAGGGTGGCCAGTCACCGAGCGCGTCGCCCGCCACGTGGCCGGACGCCTCGCCGACGAGATCCTTCCGGAGGTGGACCGCAAACAACAGGACATCGAGCAGGAGCGTGCCCAGCCCTCCTGGTACTCCTACAGTCGGCGGGACGACCGCAAGTTGGACGCGGAGGCAGCAGTCCTTCGCACCGTCCGGGCGTGGTGCGGCCAGGACAAAGCTGACCGCTACGACGAGTTGGTTGCGCTGCGCTCCGAGGTCATCCGACTCGGAGAACTGGTGGAGAAGGCGGTCAAGGCCCTACGCGACCGCGGCCACGGCGTCATCGCCTCCACCATTGAGCGCGACCTGGGCGTCCATATCTCCAACCTTGATCCTGACGTGCGTCGATGAGACCGCGCCACGGATCTGGCTCCGTCTTTCGCGGCGCTGGTTGAGTAGCGGGCTTCGTCTCCTTCTCCGGCCGGTGTGGGTGCCAGCCGTCGAGGAACGGCCGCAGTTGATCTCCCGTCGGCTCCGCATGGAAGTTGAGAGAAGCCAAGCCGTTGCCGCTGAGGGTGGGGTCGAGCCGGTCGGCCTCCGCCTTCCCCCAAGCCGACCACTCTCGCAGCCTCTCGGCTTCGAGGGCGTCTTCCGATGCCGCGGCGGCTTCATCCAGAGCGGCGCAGAACATCCGGATCTCCCCTGCGGCCTGCCACTGCTCAAGGGCCGTGCCGAAGCGCTCGGCCCGCACCGCGTGAACCGCCTTGATCGAAGCCACGCTGACGGCGGCTTCCCACTCCCGCCGCTCGCGCTCCTCTCGCTCCGCTTCCAGGCGCCGGCGCTCGGCCTCCTGCCGCTCCTGCTCCTCCCGCAGGCGCTGCTGCTCCGCCTCACGTTCCAGTCGAGCCCGCTCCTGTTCCTCCGCGCGCGCCTTCAACGCCCGGAAGACTGAACCGACCTGCTCCTCCAACGGCTTCTTGGCCGTGTCGGCCCATTCCTTCTTCCAGCCGTAGCTGTAGCCCGACTGTTGGCTGACCAGCAGCTCCAGTTCGCCGGACGGCTCGAACTTCTGGGCCGGGGTGACACGCTGCCAGTCGTACGTACGGCGGCCCGGCTGCTTGGGGACGTACCGGACCGGCTTCTGCCGTTCGCGGAAGCTGACCTCGTACGTCCTGCCGTGGACGGTGAGCAGCGGCCTCGGCTGCCTGCGCTTCTTCGACACCGCGATCTCGCCGTGGCGTGCGAGGGCTTCCTCGGCGAGGAGCCGGAGCAGCGAGAGCATCCGGGGGAGGACCGCCTCCGAGATCTCGAAGGCGCTGTGATCCGCGGTGACTGCGGCGATCACGTCCTCGACATCGGTGATCACACGACTGCGCGCCAGCCGGATCCGGTTCCACTCGGTCTCGTCCTCGCCGGTCACCCGGAGCAGGCCGAGGAAGAAGTCCCCCTTCGCCCGCCCGCTGTACTTCAGGCTGTATCCCTCGAGGGCACACTGCCGGGCCGCGTCGAACGCCCTGCGGTAGCGGGCTCGCTCCTCGTCGTTGGGGTTAGGGATCCGGAGGAACCGTCCAGCCTGCTGTACCTCCGCGATCAAGGCGGCCCCGACTTCCGCCGGCGACGGCTGTGGGGGCTTGGCGGCGCGCTGCGGCGCTGGCTTCGTCGTGGACGGGGCTGTGGCTTGCCTCTGCGGTGAAGGGGCCGGTTGTGTCCGTTTGCCGGAGTCCGTTGCCCGCTGCCTGCGCTGAGCTGGTTCCGGCCGGTCCGGGTGATGGCCGTGTTCGAGGTAGAAGCGCCCCGCGTCAGTGATCTCCGCCTGCCACTTCCCATCCTGCTTCGGCATGGTGATCAGGCGCCGCTCCTTGAGCGCGCGGGCGGTGAGAGCGAACTCGGGGCTGTCAGACGTGACGGGGGCGGCTCCGTCCCCGATGCGGGTGAGGAGTGCGAGCTGCCGGTCATTTAACGGAGACCACCGGTGCATGTCGATCGTCGTACCGTTTGGTGTCTCCTTGGCACAAGCCGTGGGGGTGACTCATCCGGAGCGCACGGCGCACTCGGAGGCGGAACACCTCTCGTTGGGAGCCGCCGGGGAGCCGCTCCCCGAAGTCGGCTCCCAAATGGCTCCCAAAATGGGCCCGCAAAGCAAATCAGGCCCGGTACTGATCTCTCAGTACCGGGCCTGACCTGGTGTTTCGGCTGTCGGGGTGGCGGGATTTGAACCCACGACCTCTTCGTCCCGAACGAAGCGCGCTGCCAAGCTGCGCTACACCCCGGTGTCGCTGCTGTGGTGCTTGTCGCGGCGACGTCGTTTACTTTAGCCCACTGGTGGCCGGAGACGAAATCCGGTTTAGGGGCGGCGTCCGACCGGGTTCGGGCGGGTGTGGTCCAGGGCTACCAGGAGGATCGCCAGGGCGTAGAAGGCGAGGCCCAGGAGGAGGGCGTTGGCGAGGGTGGCGCGGTAGCTGTGCTGCTCGGCGTCCAGGAAGGGATAGAGGTAGCGGCCCGGCGTGCCGGGGAGGACCAGTTCCGCCCGGACGAGGGTGAAGGTCAGGTAGGCCAGGGGATACAGCATCCACGCCGCCGCCTGGCGGAGGTGGAGGCGGGCCGGGGGCGTGAGGACCAGCCAGTCCAGGAGTGCTGCCGCGGGGACCGCCGTGTAGAGGAGCTGCAGGGCCAGCCACTGTCCGTGCCAGGCCACCGGCAGGTGCGTCGAGCCCGTCATCGAGAACGGGGGTGTCGTGTGGCCCAGGAGCAGGTGGTAGACCAGGGCCGAGATCACCGCGTAGAGGAGCGCCGCGCCGGTCAGGGCCGAGGGCAGGGGGCGGGCCGCCTGCCAGGCCCGGCGGGCTGAGGCGAGGCTGACCAGGGCCAGGAGCACCGCCGCCTGGACTCCGAAGTAGCTCATGATCCGGTCCGGGCTGCCCAGCAGCAGCTCCAGCCCCACGCCCGCCGCTGCCAGTGCGGCCGTCGCGAGGCGGAACACCGCGGTCACGGGGCGGCGGACCGGGGCGACCACCGCCGTCGCCGGAACGTATCCGGGCAGCAGTACGGGCGTGCCCGGAACCGCGGGAAGGTCGGGTATGTCCCTGGGTATCGGAGGAGTCGTCATGCCCTCAAAGTAGGGAGAAAGGGGCATGTCCGGCTTGTTGGTCTACGCCGGGTGGGTTATCCCGTCGTTCCCGTCATCCGCCGACTCCGTTTTCGGTGATCCCTCGGGGTGGCCTCCCGGTCTACTCGCGCCCCACCAGCGTCAGCAGCGTCGCCTCCGGTGGGCAGGCGAAGCGGACCGGGGTGTAGCGGTTCGTGCCGCAGCCCGCCGAGACGTGGAGGTAGGACGTACGGCCCTCCGCCGTGTGCCGTGACAGGCCCTTCACCCGGTCCGCGTCCAGGTCGCAGTTGGTGACCAGGGCGCCGTAGAAGGGGACGCAGAGCTGGCCCCCGTGGGTGTGACCGGCCAGGACCAGGGGGTAGCCGTCGGCCGTGAAGGAGTCCAGCACGCGCAGGTACGGAGCGTGTACGACGCCCATCGAGAAGTCCGCCGTACCGGACGGGCCGCCCGCCACCTGCGGATAGCGGTCGCGCTTGATGTGCGGGTCGTCCAGGCCCGTCAGCTCCACCGAGGCGCCTTCGATCTTCAGGGTGCCCCTCGTGTTCGTGAGGTTCAGCCAGCCCGCCCCGTCGAAGCCGTCCCGCAGGTCCTTCCAGGGGTTGTGGATCGCGCCGACCACCGGCGGGTTGCCGTTCAGGCCGTGCTTGCCGTTCACCTTCTCCAGCAAGTAGCGGGCGGGGTTGCGGGGCTTGGGGCCGTAGTAGTCGTTGGAGCCGAACACGTACGCGCCCGGGAACTCCATCAGCGGACCCAGCGCGTCCAGCACCTCCGGGACGCCCTCCGGGTCGGACAGGTTGTCGCCCGTGTTGATCACGAAGTCCGGGCGCAGGCCCGCCAGCGACTGGAGCCACCGCTGCTTCTTGCGCTGACCGCAGACCATGTGGATGTCGGAGACCTGGAGCACCCGCAGCGGGCGCATCCCCGGCGGGAGGACCGGGACCGTCACCCGGCGCAGGCGGAACGAACGGACCTCGATGCCGGCCGCGTACAACACACCGGCGGCGCCGAACGCCGCGATTCCCAGGGGTACTCCGTATCGAGCGCGCATATGGCCATCGTGTCAGACGCGGGGAGGGGGAAGGACCCAGGGACCGGTCGCGCGGTGGTGGGGGGCGGGTGGAGGGGGCGGGCGAGGCGGGCGGGTAAAACTGTGGGCGGTTCCGTTGTGGCACCTGCGACAATCGGTCCATGACCACCACGCTCAAGTCGAAGCTGAAGGACGACCTCAACGTTGCGATCAAGGCGCGCGACGAGCTCCGCTCGGCCACGCTCCGTATGACGCTCGCCGCGATCACCAACGAGGAGGTCGCCGGCAAGCAGAAGCGCGAGCTCTCCGACGACGAGGTGCTCAAGGTGATCGCCAAGGAGGCGAAGAAGCGCCGGGAGGCGGCCGATGCCTTCACCCAGGGCGGTCGTACCGAGAGCGCCGAGCGGGAGAAGGCGGAGGGCGAGGTCCTCGCCGGCTACCTGCCGAAGCAGCTCGGCGACGAGGAGCTGGAGGGCATCGTCGCCGCGGCCGTCGAGGAGGCGAAGGCGGCGGGCGCCGAGGGGCCGCGGGCCATGGGCGCCGTGATGAAGATCGTGAACCCGAAGGTGGCCGGTCTGGCCGAGGGCGGCCGCGTCGCCGCCGCGGTGAAGAAGCGGCTCCAGGGCTGAGAGAGCTGAGCAAGTAGTACGACGCGGTGTGGGGCCGCACCTCTGGAGAAGAGGTGCGGCCCCACTGTCGTAACCGAAGGCCGTCGTAACCGAAGGCCCGCGTGCCGGAAGGCCGACGTGCCGGAAGGTCAGCCCCGGTTCCCGCCGTTCCCGTTGCGGCCGCCGTTGCCGGTTCCCTGGATGAAGCCGTCGGGGAGGGAGAAGGTCGGGGTCGGGGTGGTGCCGCCGTCCGTCGTACCGCCGTCGTTCGTGCCGCCGATGAGGCCACCGATCAGGCCGCCGGTGTCGTCGCCCCCGTTGCTGTTTCCGTTCCCGTTCCCGTTGCCCTTGTTGTGGTCGTTCTCGTCCGGGATGTCCACGAGGTTGAAGGACTCGTCCGGCTTGCCCTCCAGGGCGCCGGTCATGGCGTCCTTCCAGATCGGGCCCGGGGTGTCGGCGCCGAACACCTCGGAGTGGTAGACGCCGCCGATGGTGATGTTGGTCATCTCGACGTTCTGCTTGGCGCTGCCGACCCAGACCGCGCCCGCGAGGTTGGGCGTGTAGCCGACGAACCAGGCGTTCTTGCGGGAGTCCGTCGTACCCGTCTTGCCCGCGCTCTCCCGGTCGTCCAGGCCGGCCTGCTGACCGGTACCGGAGTCGATCACACCGCGCAGCAGGGTGTTGATCGTGTCGGCGGTCTTCTCGCTCATCGCACGCGAGCAGGTCGACTTCGGGACCGGGATCGACTTCTGCTCGTTGCCGACCTTCTGGGTGATCGACTCGATGGCGACCGGCGTGCAGTACATGCCGCGGTCGGCGAAGGTGGCGTACGCGCTCGCCATGGTCAGCGGCGAGAGGCCGATCGCGCCGAGGGCGATGGACGGGGTCTCGGGGAGCTTCGAGCCGTCGCCCTGGTGGACGTGGAGCGCGTCGGTCATCTTGACCACCGGGCACAGGCCGATGTCGGAGATCAGCTGGACGAAGTAGGTGTTGATGGACTTCGCCATCGCCTTCTTCATCTGGTACGGCCCGACCTCGGACTCGTTCTCGTTCTGGACCTGCTCGCCGTCCGTGTTGACCCACTGCTTGCCGTTGCACTGCTGGACGGGGCTCGGGTAGTTCATCTTGTACGGCGACGAGTACTCCTGCGTCGCCGACTTGCCGCCCTCGATGGCGGCCGCGGCCACGAACGGCTTGAACGTCGAACCCGTCGGGAAGCCGTAGTTGGAGCCGCCGTAGTCCTTGTCGACCGAGAAGTTGTACTCGGTCTCGTTCTTGTTGTAGCCGTACGGCTTGGACTGGCCCATCCCGAGGATCTTGCCCGTGCCGGGCTCGACCAGGGTGGCGGCGGCCGCGACCGAGTCGGACTTGTAGACGTGGTCCTTGATCGAGCTCTGCACCGACTCCTGGGCCTGCGGGTCCAGCGTCGTACGGATGGTCAGGCCGCCCTGGTTCCAGAGCTTGGCGCGCTCCGCGGAGGTCTTGCCGAAGGTCGGGTCGGTCAGGAAGACGTTCTCGACGTACTTGCAGAAGAACCCGGCGCCCTTGACCGCGGTGATGCAGCCGTTCTTCGGCTGGGTGACGTGCAGGCCGAGCGGGGCCTCCTTGGCCTTGTCGGCCTCCGCCTGGGAGATGTCGCCCAGTTGGGCCATGCGCTCCAGCACGGTGTTGCGCCGCTTGGTGGCCTCGGCCTCGTCGTTGACCGGGTCGTAGCGGCTCGGCGACTGCACGATGCCGGCCAGAAGGGCCGACTGCTGGAGGTTCAGGTCCTTGGCGTGCTTGGAGAAGTAGCGCTGGGAGGCGGCCTCGACGCCGTAGGCCTGCTCGCCGAAGAAGGTGATGTTCAGGTAGTTCTCGAGGATCTTCTTCTTGCCGAGCTTCTCCTCCAGCTGGATCGCGTACTTCAGCTCCTTGACCTTGCGGCCGAGGGTCTGCTGGGTGGCCTCGGCGACCTTCGTCGGGTCGTCGCCGGCCTCCTCGATGAAGTAGTTCTTCACCAGCTGCTGGGTGAGCGTGGACGCGCCCTGGGCGACCCCGCCGCTCTGCGCGTTCTTGTTCAGCGCGCGCAGCACGCCCTTCAGGTCGATGGCGCCGTGCTGGTAGTAGCGCGAGTCCTCGATCGCGACGATCGCCTTCTGCATGTAGGGCGAGATGTCCTTGAGGTCCACCACCGTGCGGTCACGGGAGTAGACCTGGGCGATCTGGTTGCCCTTGCTGTCGAGGATCGTGGTGCGCTGGCTCAGCTGCGGGCTCTTCAGGTTGGCCGGGATCTCGTCGAAGCCCTGGACCGAACCCTTGGCCGCGAGGCCCAGGGCCCCGGCCGCGGGCAGCGCGATGCCTGCCATCACGGCCCCCGCGAGCACACTGACACCGAGGAACTTGGCGGCCTGCTGCGTGGTCGACAGACCACCGCCCGAGCGCTTCTTTGGCATGGGGGCAGCCTAATCCGTAGTGCCGGCCGTTCCGGGTGAGCGGGTGGCTCTCGGGATGTTCGAGTGCCGGATCGTGACATAGAGGGCGACCCGGCCGTGCGCGGAGGGCGACACCGGCGACCGCGTCTGACGGCACGACGAGGCGGCACGACGAGACGGCGCGACGACATGAACGGTCTACCTTGCCATTCGCCGGACACACGTACAGGCCTTGGCCTAAGCTGCTCTCAACTGTCACAGCAGTGCGGCCACGTATCAATACGTCCGGCGACCCCGAATCGTTCCGGAACCCGCCCACTTTTTTTCGGGTGATGTGTTGATGGTGTGTCCGAATCCGCCTCGTGTGTCACTCGGCGTCCGTTGTGGCGCACCGTAGCTGTCCCGGTTTGCCGTGAACATCACGCATGTCGTCAGCTCACTCCCGCGGGTGATCTGCCGCTTACCCATAGTCCGTTCGGGCCATTCAAGATTGGGCCCGAAGGGGGTGTTGCGCTGTGCCCACCTTCCGTAACGTCCTCAACTGGCGGCGGTGAATATGCCGCTGCCGCCGTGGGGGAGCCTCGATTCGGGAGAGGACGGCGCCGGTATGGGCTGGGTAACCGACTGGAGTGCGCAGGCTGCCTGCCGCACTACCGATCCGGATGAACTGTTCGTTCAAGGAGCAGCGCAGAACAGGGCCAAGGCGGTGTGCACCGGATGCCCGGTACGCACGGAATGCCTGGCCGATGCGCTGGACAATCGCGTCGAGTTCGGCGTGTGGGGAGGCATGACGGAGCGGGAGCGCCGCGCACTGCTGCGCAGGCGGCCCACCGTGACCTCCTGGCGCAGGCTCCTGGAGACAGCTCGCTCGGAGTACGAGCGGGGGACCGGGATCGTCCCCCTCGACAGCGACGAGGTGTACGAGAACTACGCAGCGGTGAGCTGAACCGCACGACTCGGCTACGGCCGACTCGGCTACGGCAGCTCCGGTCGACCGGCCGCGAGCCGATCGCCGATGTCCCGCAGCCCCGTGAGGTCGTGCACATCGCCGGGCAACGCGGCTACTTCCACCACGGCCACCTCGGGGTGGCGCGCGGTGAAGCGGTCACGTGTGCGCTGCTCGCGGGAGAGCAGCTGCATGCGCTCGGCGTGCAGCCTCAACAGGCCTGCGGTGAGCTGGTCGACGGTGCGGTCCGGGCTCTCTGACGAGGGGGATTCGTCAGTCATGTTCGCCATGTCCTCGGGCCCTGACGAGGGGGATTCGTCGGGCCGGGACTCGGACGGCACGGGCGCGGGTGATTCAGAACTGCCGTACGTGTCGGGAGAGTTACGAAGTCCAGCTTTCCCGCCACCCTGATCGACAATGCGGGGCTCTTCAAGATTTTCCACGGCCTCGAGACTTTCCGCGGTCGCAGGGTTTTCCACCGCCTGGAGACCTTCCGCGGTCTCAAGATTTTCCGTGGCCTCAAGGTTTTCCGCGGCGGCGAGCGCACGCTCGGCCGACAGCCGGGCGGCGCCGCTGCCGTGGACCCGGTTGAGGACCAGACCGACCAGCGGCATGTCCTCCGCGGCCAGCCGCTCCACAAAGTACGCGGCCTCCCGCAGCGCGTCCCGCTCCGGAGCCGCCACCACCAGGAACGCCGTACCGGGCGCCTGAAGCAGCTTGTACGTCGCGTCCGCGCGCGTGCGGAACCCGCCGAAGGTCGTGTCCATCGCGGCCACGAACGTCTGTACGTCCTTCAGCAGCTGCCCGCCGAGCAGCTTGCCGAGGGTGCCGGTCATCATCGACATGCCGACGTTCAGGAAGGCCATGCCCGCGCGGCCGCCGAGCTTGGCGGGGGCGGTGAGAAGACGGATCAGCCGGCCGTCCAGGAAGGAGCCGAGGCGCTTCGGCGCATCGAGAAAGTCCAGGGCGGAGCGGGAGGGCGGAGTGTCGACCACGATCAGGTCCCACTCGTCCCGGGCCCGCAACTGGCCCAGCTTCTCCATCGCCATGTACTCCTGCGTGCCCGCGAAGCCCGCCGAGAGCGACTGGTAGAAGGGGTTGGCGAGGATGGCCGCCGCCCGCTCCGCGTCCGCGTGCGCCTCGACCACCTCGTCGAAGGTGCGCTTCATGTCGAGCATCATGGCGTGCAGTTCGCCGGGACCCTCGGTGCCCTTCACCTTCCGCGGCACGTTGTCCAGCGAGTCGATGCCCATGGACTGCGCCAGCCGCCTGGCCGGGTCGATGGTCAGCACCACCACCTTCCGGCCGCGTTCGGCCGCCCGCAGGCCCAGGGCCGCCGCGGTGGTGGTCTTCCCGACGCCGCCGGAGCCGCAGCACACCACGATCCGGGTGTTCGGGTCGTCGAGCAGCGGGTCGACGTCGAGCGCGGGCGCGGGCGACAGCCGACGGGCGTCGTCCTGTGCCTCGACCGGGTCCGGAGTCATGACATCCCCTGTTTCCGCAGTTCGCGGGCGAGTTCGTACAGGCCCGCCAGGTCCATCCCCTCGGCGAGCAGCGGCAGTTCGTGCCGCTCCAGGTCCAGCTCGGCGAGGACCGCGCGCTGCTCGTGCTCCAGCGCGTACCGCTCGGCGTACTCGGCGGCCTGCGCGAGCAGCGGGTCCACCAGCTGCTCGGCCTTCCCGCCACGCCGCGCCCCGCCGAGCCCGGCCGCCGACAGCGCCTGCGCCACGGCGGTGCGCGGCACGCTCCGTACGAGTTCCAGGTCGGCCGCGTCCAACACCTCCGGCCGGACCATGTTCACGATGACCCGGCCCACCGGCAGCCGAGCGGCCCGCAGTTCCGCGATGCCGTCGGCGGTCTCCTGGACCGGCATCTCCTCCAGGAGTGTGACCAGGTGCACGGCCGTCTCCTTGGACTTCAGCACCCGCATCACGGCCTGTGCCTGGTTGTGTATCGGGCCGATCTTTGCGAGCCCGGCCACCTCGTCGTTCACGTTGAGGAAGCGGGTGATGCGGCCCGTCGGCGGGGCGTCCATGACGACGTAGTCGTAGATGAACCGCCCGGCCTTGTCCTTCCTGCGCACCGCCTCGCACGCCTTGCCGGTCAGGAGCACGTCCCTGAGGCCCGGCGCGACGGTGGTGGCGAAGTCGATCGCGCCGAGCTTCTTCAGGGCCCGGCCCGCCCCGCCGAGCTTGTAGAACATCTGGAGGTAGTCCAGAAGGGCCAGTTCGGGATCGATGGCGAGGGCATAGACCTCACCACCACCCGGCGCGACCGCGATTTTCCGCTCTTCGTAGGGCAACGCCTCCGTCTCGAAGAGCTGGGCGATGCCCTGCCGGCCCTCGACCTCCACGAGAAGCGTCCGCTTCCCCTCGGTCGCGAGGGCCAGCGCGAGTGCGGCGGCGACCGTCGTCTTTCCGGTCCCGCCCTTGCCGCTGACGACCTGGAGCCTGCTCACGCCTTCGAGACTAACCAGTCGGCCGGACACTCACGCGGGAGGCTGTGGATAACCGTGCGTGCGGTGGCCCACGTGTCCCGTCCGTCACAGCGGATAAAGTCGGCCGCATGACCAAGTGGGAATACGCAACCGTGCCGCTGCTCGTCCATGCCACGAAGCAGATTCTGGACACCTGGGGCGAGGACGGCTGGGAGCTCGTCCAGGTCGTCCCCGGACCCAACAACCCCGAGCAGCTCGTGGCCTACCTGAAGCGGGAGAAGCCGTAATGAGCGCAGTCGAGGCCAAACTGGCCGAACTCGGTCTCGCGCTGCCGGCGGTCGTCCCGCCGCTCGCCGCCTACCAGCCTGCCGTGCAGACCGGCATGTACGTCTACACCTCCGGCCAGCTGCCGATGGTGGACGGCAAGCTTCCGGTCACCGGCAAGGTCGGCGCCGAGGTCACCGCGGAGGAGGCCAAGGAGCTGGCCCGCACCTGCGCGCTGAACGCCCTGGCCGCCGTGAAGTCCGTCGCCGGTGACCTGGACCGCGTCGCGCGCGTGGTGAAGGTCGTCGGCTTCGTCGCCTCCGCGGCCGACTTCACCGGCCAGCCGGGTGTGATCAACGGTGCCAGCGAGCTGCTCGGCGCGGTCCTCGGCGACAAGGGCGTGCACGCGCGCAGCGCGGTGGGCGTGGCCGTGCTGCCGCTGGACGCACCGGTCGAGGTCGAGGTCCAGGTCGAGCTGGAGCCGTAGCCCACCGGAGCCGTAGCCCACCGGAGCCGGAGCCCACCGGAGCCGGAGGGAGCCGGAACCGGAGGGAGCCGGAGCCGGAGGGAGCCGGAGGGAGCCGGAGCCGGACAAGGCCCCTCTCGAACATTCGCTCCCTACGGGATAGCCTCCGGTAATGGCCGATGGACAGTGGTATCCCCCCGAGTGGCCGGACCGCATCCGCGCACACGCGGAGGGCACCCTCGTGCCGGTGGCCCCGAAGCGCGCGGCCACCGTGCTGCTCCTGAAGGACACCCCGGACGGCCCCGCCGTCCACATGCTGCGCAGACGCGCCTCCATGGCCTTCGCCGGAGGCGCGTACGCGTATCCCGGTGGCGGTGTCGACCCGCGCGACGACGACCAGCAGGTCCGCTGGGCGGGCCCCACGCGCGCGTGGTGGGCCGACCGGCTCGGCGTCGACGAGGCGGGCGCCCAGGCGATCGTCTGTGCGGCCGTGCGGGAGACGTACGAGGAAGCCGGTGTGCTGCTCGCCGGTCCGGCCGCGGACGCGGTGGTCGGCGACACCACCGGGGACGACTGGGAGGCCGACCGCGCGGCCCTGGTCGCCCGTGACCTGTCCTTCGCCCAGTTCCTGGAGCGGCGGGGCCTGGTCCTGCGCTCGGACCTGCTGGGCGCCTGGACGCGCTGGATCACCCCGGAGTTCGAGACCCGCCGCTACGACACCTGGTTCTTCGTCGCCGCCCTGCCGGCGGGCCAGCGCACCCGCAACGCCTCCACGGAGGCCGACCGCACCGTGTGGATCCGCCCGGCGGAGGCCGCCGCCGGCTACGACAAGGGCGAGCTGCTGATGATGCCGCCCACCATCGCGACCCTGCGCCAGCTCACGCCGTACGCCACGGCCGCCGGGGCGCTCGCGGCGGCGCCCGCGCGGGACATGACCCCGGTGCTGGCCCGCGCCCGCCTGGCGGACGGCGAGATCGTCCTGACCTGGCCGGGCCACGACGAGTTCACCAAGCACATCGAGTCCACCCAGCACATACCGACCGACCTGACGACCGGTGGAGCCTGACCATGACGGACGCAGCAGCCCTGCCCGGCCAGCCGCGCGGCGGAGTCCTCCCGGGGCCCGCCACCGCGCGGGCCGTCAACGTGCTGGCGCCCAACGCCTCCGTGATGACCCTGGACGGCACCAACACCTGGATCGTCGCCGAGCCCGACTCCGACCTGGCCGTGGTGATCGACCCGGGTCCGCTGGACGACGGCCACCTCAAGAACGTCGTCGACACGGCCGAGAAGGCCGGCAAGCGCGTCGCGCTCACCCTCCTGACCCACGGCCACCCGGACCACGCCGAGGGCGCCGTACGGTTCGCGGAACTGACCGGCACGCGCGTGCGTGCCCTCGATCCCGCGCTGCGGCTCG
Source organism: Streptomyces sp. NPDC054770 (assembly GCF_053611985.1). NCBI lineage: Bacteria > Bacillati > Actinomycetota > Actinomycetes > Kitasatosporales > Streptomycetaceae > Streptomyces > Streptomyces sp. NPDC054770. The sequence continues at coordinate 1,366 of NZ_JBSHBL010000001.1, read as the reverse complement.
GCGACGAGGGTCTGGCCGCCGGTGACGTGATCACGACCGGCGGACTGGAGCTGCGGGTCGTACCGACCCCGGGCCACACCGCCGACTCCCTGTGCTTCCACCTCCCGGCCGACCGCGCGGTCCTGACCGGCGACACCATCCTGGGGCGCGGTACGACGGTCGTGGCGCACCCGGACGGCAGGCTGGGCGACTACCTGGACTCGCTGCGCAGGCTGCGCTCGCTGACGGTCGACGACGGCGTCCACACCGTCCTGCCGGGCCACGGACCGGTCCTGGAGGATGCCCAGGGCGCCGTCGAGTTCTATCTGGCCCACCGCGCCCACCGGCTGGCCCAGGTCGAGACGGCCGTCGAGAACGGCCACCGCAGCCCCACCGAGGTCGTCGCCCACGTGTACGCCGACGTGGACCGCTCCCTGTGGCCGGCCGCGGAACTGTCCGTCCGGGCCCAACTGGACTACCTGACCGAGCACGGGCTGATCTAGTCCCAGCCCTCCGGCCGGGGCGTCCTCACGCCGTGCACGCGCGTGTACTCGTCGGCGAGCCATGGCCCGAGGTCGTCCACGTACGACCGCAGTACGGCGCGGTCACCGACCGGCTCGTAGCCGTGTCCGGCCGCTCGGCGCAGTTGCTCGGCCCGCTCCGGGTAGTAGCCGGCGAACGCCTCGGCCATCTCCCGCAGATCGCTGGTCCAGCCGTTCCAGCGGGGCATGACGAGGGTGAAGCCGGTGCGGACGAGAGTCCGTGACATGAAGCGCACCAGGGGCCGCAGGGCCTCCTCGGTGTCGTCCGCGGCCGCGATCCGCTCCCGCCAGCGCGGCAGGTACCGGGCCAGGTCGCCGTTGGTCTCGCGGGCCAGCTGCGAGTCGGGGCGGTAGCGGGGCAGGAACTCGCCGAGGTCCTCCCCCAGCAGCGGGGTGCACAGGCAGGCCACGAACCAGCCGAGGTCGTACCGCTCCAGCTCGCTGAGCACCCGCGCGCGGGAGTAGAGCAGGGTCCCGACCCCGTCGATCTCCGGGAACTCCTTGTCGACTGCCGCGCCGAGGGCACGGGCCGCGTCCCGGTCGGCGCCGGTCGGCTCCTCGCGCAGCACGGCCACCAGATCCAGGTCGCTGCGCCCCACGCGTGCGGTGCCGCGCGGAATCGACCCGTAGAGGTAGGCGCTGTCCAGCCGCGCCCCGAAGACGTCCAGGAGCCGGTCGCGGGCGGCGGCGACCACAGGGCGGAAGACGTGCGGCACGCGCGCGTGCGAGCCCTCGCGCTCGATGAAGCCCAGGGGGTCGAGGCCTCTGGACGGGACCGTTTCAGGCACGGAGCAACCAACTCTGAGTCTGTCCGGCGATTGAGGACGAGGCCCGAGGCCGATGAT